>DATHWA010000230.1:0-14498 GCA_035461025.1 Gillisia sp.
TAACTGGGGCAACAATAAGACCGAAGTTACGCCGGAAATGGTGAAGGAAGTAAAATAAATAGCTAAATAGAAAAATCATGGAAATGTTATTCAGGTTGGTAATTGGTATCGCCATTATGATCTCAGGCAAGGCTCTTTGCCAATCTGGATCCATGGTAATGATAAACGGAGGAGAATTTATGCCACTCTACGGAACTGAAACTGAAGTTAAGGTGGATAATTTCCTTATGGATGTATATCCGGTTACCAATGCGCAATTTTTAGAATTTGTAAAGAAGAATCCCCAGTGGAAAAGATCTGAAGCTAAAAAGCTTTTTAGAGATGAAAGCTACCTGCTGGATTGGGTAGATGATCTCACTCTTTCCCCGGATCAAAAACCAGATTCCCCTATAACAAACATCTCCTGGTATGCTGCCAAGAATTATTGTGAATGCCAGGGTAAGAGATTGCCTACGGTAGATGAATGGGAGTATGCCGCAATGGCTAATGAAAGCCTGCCGGATGCGAGAGAAGAGGAGAGTTACAATAAATTCATCCTGGGATGGTATGAGACCCCACACACATTTAAAAAAGAAATAGGCTCCACCTTTAAAAATTATTACGGGGTATATGATCTACATGGACTGGTATGGGAATGGACCCTGGACTTTAATTCGGTTATGCTTTCCGGGGAATCCAGAAAAGGTGCTACGGGAGACAATAATTTATTTTGTGGGGCTGCGGCGGTAGGAGCATCAGACCTTATGAATTATGCAGCTTTTATGCGATATGCCTTTAGAGGCAGTGTTAAGGCTAAATACTCAATTAAAAACCTGGGCTTTAGGTGTGTACAGGATGTACGTTCCACGGCCCTTTAAAAAGATTATGATGAAAAATCTTCTATATATTTCAATACTTGCTTTGATTCTTACAGGGTGTAATAAAACAGATGATGGCCTTGTAGATAAACTGGCTGCAAATGAAGCTGCCGCAGAAAGCCTCGGGGAGGTGCCGGAAATGTCCGTCTTTAATTTACCGGCAACCTGGACCACACAGGATAATAAACAAATAGAACTAAAAGATCTTCGAGGAAAAGTATTGGTCATGGTAATGATCTACACTTCCTGTAAAGCAGCGTGTCCACGACTGGTTGCCGATATGAGGAATATTGAAAAACAGGTGCCAAAGAAGGATCTTAACAAAGTTCAATTCATTATGGTGAGTATAGATCCGGAAACAGATACTCCTCAAAATCTCAAGAAATTCTCAAAGGAGAACTTTATGGAAGAGCCACACTGGATGTTTCTTCGAGGAACTCCGGAGGACACCAGGGAATTCGCCGCTGTATTAGCGGTAAGCTATAAAAAGATCACCCCTATAGATTTTTCCCACTCCAATATAATAAGTGTTTTTGATACCAATGGAGTTATGGTACACCAACAGGAAGGTTTGGGTGTAGATAATTTAGAAACAATTGAAGCCATTAAGCAGGAAATTAAAAAATAAAAGGCAATAAAAGCTATATGATATAACATAAAATTTGTGCAGCCTCCCAATTTTAAAAGGATCAAAAAAAATTATAAAATATTATAATTCTCTTTGGTCCTTTTTTTGCATAATTTTAAGAAATTATTATCTTTAATAAGTACTTATCTTAAAGAAATGGAGGCAGTTAGGAAATTACAATCGGGTCGCGGAACAAAAAGGATTACATCTAATAAAGATTTTGAAATGCCTTTTGTCCTTCCGGAAAAAAGTCTTGACACCCTTACCCGGATGACAGCCCAAATTCTCGATGTGCCTATTTCCATAATTTCCCTGGTAAATGGTGAAAAAGTTTGGTTTGAAAGTTTTTATGGTCTTGAAGCCGAGGAGATTGAAAATAATCCTGGTTGGTTTCCTGCAGCTATTTTAGGGGAAAGTCTTTTCCAGGTTGAGAACGCTCAGATTGATACCAGAACCAGGAATCATCCATTAGTAAAAGGGAATTTTGGCCTGCGGTTTTACTCCGCGGTTGTATTACGTGATAGAAACGGTCATAACCTTGGAACCCTTAGTATTATAGACAAAAAGCCCCGTAGCCTCAATAAAAAACAGCAAAGTATATTAAGGCAATTTGGAGAGCTTGCAGTACATCAAATCGAGTTGAGGAACCAGGCCAAAACCGCCTTGAAGAATCAACATCAAATTCTCCATATTACCGCCCACGACCTCAAGAATCCTATTTCAATAATGCCTTTGCTTGCAGATATGATCCTTATGAACAAGGAAAATCCAAAGGCAATTGAAGATATTGCTAAGCAGTTGAAAAGTGCGGGAAAACGTATGAACCGTATTGTAAATGGGTTGCTCGATACCGCCCGTGAAGAAACTGGTAGAGTGCAGTTAAGACTTAAATCTGTAGACCTGGTGCCAATTGTAAAGAAGGTAATACGGTCAAATAAAACCATTGCAAGAAGCAAAAATCAGGTTCTTAAAGCTTTCTTACCTGAAGATGCATTGGTTTTTGGAGACCCATTGAAATTAACAGAAATTTTAGATAACCTGGTTAATAATGCCATAAAATATTCCCCACCCGGGGAACAAATCCACGTTAAGCTTAAAGAGGAACTTGATGTTATAGCTATATATGTTAAAGATTTTGGCCCCGGTCTTACTGCAAATGACATGAAAAATCTCTTCAGGAAATTTACTTCCCTTAGTGCCCAGCCCACAGGAGGGGAAACATCTACAGGTCTTGGTCTTTCAATTGTAAAACAACTGGTAGATGCCCATCGCGGAAAAATTTATGCCACGAGTGAGGGTAAAGGAAAAGGAAGCACTTTTATAGTAGAACTTTCCCGGTGTGAAGCTTAAAAATCATCTCCCTTTTTACTTAAACTTACTTCTTTTCTTGAATTTAAAAAATAATTAGGGCTTACCCCATACCTCTCTTTAAAGACCTTTGAGAAGTAACTTCTATTGTTGAGCCCAATCAGGTTTACAATTTCTGAAATATTATGCTCTGTGCTGGTCAATAATTCCTTTGCTTTGTCCAGTTTAACCTGCTGCGTATATTTATTTACAGTAAGCCCAAACATGCTTTTAAACCCTTCCTGAAGCTTGTTTATATTGGTTCCCACTTCTTTGGCAAGAGCATCTACCGCATAATTTGTAGAGAGGTTCTCAAGGATCAAATCCTGGGCACGTTTTACCTTTTCAGTATCGCTCTTACGCAGGATCTGTGGATTATCCCCGGTCTGGTCATCCTGATACTGGGTTATTTGCAACACCAGCATATTCAATATTTTTCCTTCCAGGAAAATAGATCTCAGAAAACCTGAAAATTCCTTATTTGTTATATCTTCTACAATGTCTGCAGCTTTGAGGCTGTAATTCCCATGATAGTAAAATTTCTTTTCAGCGACGGAGTCCTCAAAAAGAGCTTTTAATACTGTGTCTAATCCTTGAAAATGATGATTGTTTCGCTTGCTAAAAATACCTCGTATTATTTCTATACTTGTAATATGAGATTTTTCTCCGGCCTTAAAACTTAAGATATGTCCGTAATTTCCACTACTGGATACTATCACATTTTGGTATGGATTAATTATATGTAATGTGTCATCTTCCTCAAAGGTGTGATATGCGATACCTTCAGAACAAAAAATAAATTTTAATGGATGGGTTTCGTTGACGGAGAATACAATTTCATAATCTTTTTTAAAGGTGCAGTAATATTCAATGATTCCTACCCCGGAATCAAAGCTGGCGCCTCTTATATATCCTTCTCCCAGATCCGGAGGGATCCTAATAGTAAGTTCCCCACTGTCATTCTTTACTTCTATACCCCACTGTCTCGCTAAGTCCTTAATAATATCGTGTACAGGTAGGGCTTTTACTGCAACTTTCATCAGATTTTTTTATATATCGATTTTCAAATGAAAGTTATAAAGATCAAATTTATATTTTTTTAATATTGTGTTATTTCTTCTTGTGTTTTTGTGAAAAACGTTAAATAAAAAGCAAAATCTTTATTAATTTGAATAAATTTTTATCTCCAGGACTGGATAAAGTCGTAAATGATCATTTTATATATTCCCATGGGGTTCCAGATCCTTGTGGTGCTTTTAATTTGCCGGGTTTTAATTAAAAAAATTAAAATTATAGAAGGAACAATAGGGAATAAGTAGTATAGATGGACCCCTACTCATCTATTTTATTTTTCGTCCAATAATGTTGGTGGAAATAGTCGCAAAAACTATAATGCTTATGGAGCTTAAAGGCATAAGAATGGCCGCTATAATAGGGGATAGCTGTCCTGTAACTGCAAAATATAAGCCTACCACATTGTAAAGAAAAGAAAGCGTGATGCTTATTTTTATAATGTTTACTGAAGCTTTAGCGGCTTTGATAAATAGGAATAGTTTGTTAAATGCTGAGGCATCCAGGATAGCATCACAGGCAGGGGAGAACACGTTAACATTTTCTGCTACCGCAATTCCAACTTCACTTTGGGCCAGGGCACCAGCGTCGTTTAAGCCATCTCCTACCATTATCGTAGTGTGACCCTGCTCCTGCAAGGATTTAATATATTTTAATTTGTCTTCAGGTTTTTGGTTGAAAAGATATTGGGTTTTAGCCGGTAATAATTTGCTCAATCTTTCTTTTTCCCCCTCATTGTCACCGGAAAGTATAGACAGATGGTAATCTCTTTCAAGATCCTCAAATACTTTCTCTACCCCATTTCTATATTCGTTATAAAAAATATATTTCCCTTTATATTCATTATTGGAGCTTACGTGCACAGAGGTATTCAGTATTCCGGTGGTTGAGGTCGCCCCCACATAGGCTGCAGATCCTACTTTCAATCTGTTATCGCTATACCTGGCTTCCATACCCTTACCAACTGTTTCTATATATTCGTCCAGTGGTACTATATCATACTCTGCCAGCATCGTATATAAGGTACGGCTCAAAGGATGATTGGAAGCGCGCAATGTGTTTTTTAGCAAAGCCTGTTCTTCAGGGGTAAGTAAGATGCCTTCGTAATTTATTCTGCTTTTTTTGTTTGAAGTAATTGTACCTGTTTTATCAAAAATTACAGCATCTGCCTTTGCCAGTTGTTCCACCACTCCCGCGTTTTTGAGATAGAACTTTTTATTTCCAAAAATTCGCAGGATGTTACCCAGGGTAAATGGAGTTGACATTGCAAGGGCACAGGGACAGGCAATGATCAATACTGCAGTAAAGACATTAATTGCAATACTCATATCATAAAACATCCAGTATCCTGCCGCGGTGGTTGCAATAAGAAGCAATATAATAGTGAAGTACTGGCTTATGCGATCAATTAATCTCGTAAAGGCCAGCTCTTTATTAGTGTAAAAAACATTGTTGCTCCATAATTTGGTAAGGTAGCTTTGGGAGACACTTTTCAAGGATTCTATTTCAATAACCCCGGAGACCTGCTTCCCGCCGGCGAATAATTTTTCCCCGGCCCCCTTGGCTACTGCCTCTGCTTCTCCAGTCACAAAACTATAGTCTATCATTCCTTTTCCATTTACAAGAAAGGCGTCTACCGGTATAAGCTCCTCATGGCGTATGAGAAGTCTGTCACCCTTTTTAATTTCATTCACGTGGACGCTTTCTTCTTTTCCTGAAGAGGAAATTCGTGTCACCCCAATGGGAAAGTAAGATTTATAATCTCTTTCAAAGGAGAGGAAATTATAGGTTTTTTGCTGAAAAAGTTTTCCAAGGGTTAGAAAGAATACAAGTCCTGTTAAGCTATCAAAAAAGCCTGTGCCCCAGTCAAAAGTGATCTCCATTGTACTTCTCACGAATAAGACAAATATCCCCAGGGCCAGGGGAACATCAATGTTAAGCAATCCTACCCGGATGCCCTTATAAGCTGAAATAAAATAATCGCGTGAAACATAGAATACTACCGGAAGTGAAAATGCAAACATCAACCAGCGGAATAGGACTTTATATTGGTCCAGCCAGAATTCAGATACCTCAAAGTATTCTGGAAAAGAAAGGAACATTACATTTCCAAAAGCAAACCCGGAAACTCCAAGTTTGTAGGTAAGGCTACGATTGATCTCTTTCTTCCCTGTTTCTGAATCTTCCAGGCTTATATATGGTTCATATCCAATTAAGCTTAGGAATTCTACAACCTCCTTTAAGCTTATCATTTCCCTATTGAAAGTGATCCTCACCGTTTTCTTTGGAAAATCTACCTGTGAAGAATTTATCGCAGGCTGCAATTTATATAGGTTTTCAAGGATCCAAATGCAGGAGCTGCAGTGAATATGTGGAATATAAAGGCTTACTATACTGGTTCTTCCATCCTGAAACTCCAGCAATTTTTCAATAATGCTCTCATTGGATAAATAATCGTATTTACCTTCACTTATCTTAGGCGTAGCCCCGGGAGCAGTTTGCATCTCATAATAAGAAGACAGGTCATTGGAAGAAAAAATTTCATATACCGTTTTGCAGCCTTCACAGCAAAACGACCTTTCATCAAATTTTATCTCTTCCTGTACAGGCTCTCCACAATGGTAGCAGGCAAGTTCCTTCATAAACCTTTTTTATTAGGCGCAAAGGTTGAAAATGAGAGGAGTAAAAAATATGATAAAGATCAGTACATAAAGAAAAATCTTTTGGGATTAGGTTTACGATTTATGGGGCACTTGAGTAAGCCTATATTATAGAATCCTTTAAATAATAGAAGGGTGGAATTATCTCTCTTCTCTGCCTATTGGATAATCTTCGTACCAGTCATCAAAGGTTTTTTTTGTGCTGTAATCATCTGTAAGAATTTTATATACAGTGAAAACCAGTAAGAGTTGACCTCCTACGGTAGTATAAAATACAATACTGAAGGAGACATTGTAGAATACCATAACAGTTAGGACTACAAGAACAATAGTCGTAAGTACCAAATAAAAAATTCCATTTGCTTTCATAGACTTAAGGTAGTCTAAGGTCCTCGTTACTAAAGTTAAGAGTATTATAAATTGGCTTTATTTTGCAGGACTTTAACGAGGGCTTTCTATTTTACTAAAGAAATTAAGATTTTTAAAAAGTAGGATCGCAACTGCAATGGGTATTAACGAACTCACTAACAATAGAACAGTGAAATATTTAGTAAAAAAAGGTAATCCAAGCCATATTGCGGAACCTTTGTAGAATATAAGCAATTCAGACAGGAGAAAACCTGCAAGGTAAATCCAGAAGGTCTTTGGGGACATTCGAATTAGATTAAAAGATAAAAGAAAGGCAAAAAGTGCAATGCTAATTGTTCCCAGGAAGACCAGGTGTAAATAGCCTATAACAAAATCTGTATAAAGGAAAGAGATTTCCGCAAAATAAGGGATTGCCGTGAGTAATTGCATTACGATCTTAATAGCCAGGAAAACACCCGCTATTTTTAGCAGTGTAATAACGAACGGAGATAAATGGGAAATAAGATCCTGCCAACCCGGTTTAATTAATTGAAAAAGTTTTACAAATGCCCACACCTGCAAAATTGCACCTGCCGCCGCCAGGAAAAAGAGGATTATAGGTGGTCCTACCCAGAGTGCCGATAAAAAAAGACTCAGAATGATGGCCGCATTGAGAATCAAAAAGAAGTTCCTGAATTGTTTTTTATCAATTCTAATGTGTGCCCGCTCAAGCAGGTAAAAGAATATTCCCAACAGAGCAAGGATAAACCAGGCATTATATTGAAAATGCAGATAAAAATAAATTGAGAGTTTATACCAAATTGAAGTGTTTCCAAGAGTAGCCATTACTCCTCCAATCGCCCAGGGTCCAATGCTGGAAATTATCAAATATATAAGAGAGGCCTTTATACATTTCCAGGAATAGCTGCTTTTGTGTTTTTCAGGGATCTTTTTAATAAAGAACCATGCCAGCCAATAGGAGGCTAATAGAAATAGAGTGGAGAATATAATGGAGAATAATGCATATCCCTGGAAAGGGAAGGTAAAAAGCATTCCAATAAGGGTGATATTGGTAAACCAAAAGATCTTTTTGTAAGTCCCGGTCTCTTCATCCTTAAAATACATCTTATGAAATAGAGTTATGAGACCTATATAAACCCAACCAAGAAGCGCTATATGGGAGTGCGCATGAACCACATACCTAAAATTGGCTGCAATGGGGGTCACAAAAAATAATCTGAGTAAAAGCCCCAGTAAACCCACTAATAGGAAGTATCCCAGGGCAATGTTAGTGTGCCGTTTTAAATTGATCATAAATTAAAAGTAATAAAAAGAGACCGGGATTGAGGGAATTATGCTGCGCAAAATTTGTCCTGTCCCGGTCTCATCACAAACAGTATCTATACCTCCATTGGCTCTTTTAATTTTTCCTTTTTATTAATCTTGGAAATTTTATCCTGGGGAATTTCTTTATTTTTCTTGAGTGAGAACACAAAGTATACAAAAGCGAATAATCCAACAGCAAATATGGTATCGCCAATCACCCTTAGCCATCTAAGAATATTCATCTCCGGTTGTTGCATAAATTCAGCAGAGCGGGCATACCACATCCCTTCGTTAACACTGGCAACCGTTTGGAGTAAACCAATTGGAAGAACACTAAGTAATACCATTAGTATAAGTCCAATATTGATGGACCAGAAGGAGAAGCTTAAAAGCTTGTCATTCCATTTTTGAATTCTATATAGACTTCGAAGGACAAAAAGCATAAGTCCTATTCCAAGCATCCCATATACCCCGAAGAGAGCAGTATGGGCATGTACTGCAGTAGTATTTAATCCCTGCATGTAATATAGTGCTATTGGCGGATTAATGATGAATCCAAAGATCCCCGCACCAAGAAAATTCCAGAAAGCCACAGCCACCAGGCAGTAGATAGGCCATTTATAATCCTTAAGCCATTGAGTCGCTTTGCTGAGTTTATAGTTATGATAAGCTTCAAATCCTATGAGCACAAGTGGCACTACCTCAAGGGCGCTAAATGTCGCCCCAATTGCCATTACCGCAGTGGGGGTCCCACTAAAGTAGAGGTGGTGAAAAGTGCCCAGGATACCCCCAGAGAGGAAGATAACTGTTGCAAGCAATACCCCAACGGTTGCAGTATTTGTACGCAGCAAACCAAGCCTTACGAATAAGAATGCTGAAACCACGGTGGCAAAGACTTCAAAGAAACCTTCAACCCACAGGTGCACTACCCACCAGCGCCAGTATTCAGCTATAGCAAGGTTGGTTTGTCTTCCCCACATAAGTCCGGCAGCATAGAACAGAGCGATGGCTGCAGATGAGATAAGGAACATTATCAATAAATTTCTTTCAGATGTTTTACTTCTTATTATTGGAAGAAGAGGTCTTACCATAAGTGCCAGCCAAAGGAAAAGGCCAATAAGCAGGAATATTTGCCAAAATCTTCCCAGGTCAACATATTCGTATCCCTGATGCCCCAGCCAGAAGTTCGTTTCCAGGCCAAGTTTTTGCATAACGCCCATCCACTGTCCTACCATAGAACCAAGAACAATAATAAGTATACAAATGAATAGGAAATTCACTCCCAGCTTTTGAAATTTTGGATCCTTTCCGGCTACCGCAGGGGCAATATATAATCCGGTTGCCAGCCAGGCAGTAGCGATCCAGAGAATACCTAGTTGTACATGCCAGGTCCTGGAAATAGAATAGGGGAGAATCTCTGCCAGGTCCAGACCGTAAAAACCGTCACCTTCCACTCCGTAATGGGCGGTTACAACTCCAAATGTAACCTGTACCAGGATAAGGATGCTTACCACCCAGAGATATTTCTTAACCGCCAGCATCGAAGGGGTGATAACCTGTCGCATTAAAGGATCTTCTGTAGGCATTTCCACCTGTTCCTCTTCTTTTAGTCTCGCGTGATAGAAGATCATGAGTCCTATTCCCAGCAGCAACAGGATGATACTAAAGCCTGTCCAGATAAGGAGGTCGCCTGTGGCCTTATTTCCCACCAGGTCATCCGGTGGCCAATTATGGGTGTAGGAGATATCTCCTCCCGGCCTTTCTGTAACACAGGCCCAGGCAGCCCAATAAAAGAATCCGCTCATTTGCCTCATCCTGGTTTCATCTTTAATCGCATTGCGCGGTATGGCATAAGCGGCACGTAATTCATCCATCAGAGGATCATTCATGAATAATCCTTTATAATAATTGGCCAGGTAATTAATAGCCTTTGCCCGTACAGGAGAAACCGTGATCACCCCGGTTTCCTCATCATAAGTGTTTTCTCTTATCTCCTCCTGTAACCTTCTTTCCAGGCCTGCGCGGTGTTCACTATTTAATTCATCATACGGGGTATTATATTCAGTTGTGGACCATTCATTAAGAATGAAAAGGGCCTCGCGGTGTAACCAATCCGCACTCCAGTCGGGTGCGACATAAGCTCCATGACCCCAAATAGACCCAACTTCCTGGCCGCCCATACTTTGCCACACATTTTGGCCGTCTTTTATATCCTGTCCTTCAAAGATAACAGTCCCATCTATTGTTACAACTCGTTCAGGGAGGGGTGGGGCTTTTTGATATATTTCGAAACCATAGTAGCCCAGCACGGCAAAAGATAATCCTGTCACCAGGATAAATGCTATCCAGAGTTTTCTTTCTTTACTCATATATTTTATAAAAAAAAGGAGACATAGCCCTAAGCTTTGCCTCCATTATGATTAGTATTAATAAATTCCTGAAAAATTCTCATTTCAAGTAAAGCAATTACCTGTTTCTTAGTTCTGCTTCCAGTTTAAGGGTTTTTGGGAACAGGATATTATTCTCCAGGTGAATATGTTGGTGAAGATCCTGCTCAAATTCTTCGAGTTTGGCATAGAATGCCCTGTAGGTATTGCAGGCTCCCTGAGGAGGAGTGTAGTTGTTGCTCAATTTAGAAATGGATCTTAATAGATCGCCGGCTTCCTCGTGTTCTGCTTCCATCATTCTTATTGGATTATCTACCGGTCCAAAATGAGTTTCAGGAACAGGAGTGCCTTCGCCTTCTGCCTTAACCAGGTTTTTCACAAATGGGAAGAGGATCAATTCTTCTTTCTTCATGTGTGCGCTCAATTCTCCCGCTACCGTGGTAAGGAGTTCGTGAATTTCTTTAAGCTCTATATAATGGTGGCCATGAACCTGTAAAACCCGTTGGGAATATTGAAGCAGTAACGGGATGTTCTCTGCCACATAGCTGTGGTGAACATTTATAATATGGTCTGTAAGAAAATCCAGTTTCCAACTATTATAATTGGATGCCCTATCTGTGATCTTATCAAGATCTAATAGGTCTCTTTCCAGTTCCTCTAAATGCACGTTCGCCTTTTCACAAGCTTTGGAAATTGTTACACCACCACCGCAGCAAAAATCAATTCCATATTTTTTAAAAACATGGGCTGCTTTGATATTTTCGGTCACCAGGTCGGCTACCGTTCTATTTTGAAGATTATTCATAACACTAAGATTTTTTGATTTATAACTGAAACAAAATTCAGCAAAAGGGAAATCTTTGTTTATGAGTTGGGTCATATACCTGTTTTGACCGTTTGTTTTGTTTTAAGAAAGCTGTGATAGTGCAGTGTTTAAGGAGAAAATAATCTTAAAAAATAATTAACCCTAGCCATGTAGGACCAGTAAAGGCAATTGCTTTATAAAAGGGATCTGGGTTTGGGAGTTATTTCTTAAGAGACGTTGACACAGGTTGAGGTTTTTTGCTGCCATCACGATCATATCCACATTTGGATTTGTTTCAAAAAGGCTTGTAGTATCAGAGCTTTGAGAAGAATAAAAAGTTTGAATCTGTGGGACATCCGGTGAAAAGGATTCCTGTAAAAAAGATTTATTTGCCACCTGCTCTTCAGATGGTTCTTTTTCTGAATTGAATAGCTCCAGGATCTTGACAGAGGCTTTGGAGAAATTCTTTAATACCAATAATGTATCCAGCATTTTTGGATTATAATGGATTTTATAATCTGTAGGGAAAAGTATTTCTTTGTAAGTTTTATAAACTGCATTTTCAGAAATAGCCATAGCGGGGCATTTCACTTTCATCATAATATCTGAAGTGTTCTTGCCTATGATCGCTCCTTTTTTATTTGTTGCGCCTTTTGTACCCATTAATATGAGATCAATATTCTTTTCTGCAACCTGTTGTCTCACGGCTTCAATAAGGTAATTTACTTTAAAAGCTATTTGAAATTTATGTTCCGGGTTTTTTTTAATTCCTATTAACCAGGTAAGAAAGGCATCAAATTTTTCCTGTACTTCTTCTGGGATAGTATTTAGACTGGCTCCTATTGCAAGGCCCGAAGCAGGGTAGGCATGTAGCAAATAAAAGTTGCAAGGCACCTTCTCAAAGAATTGCAACGCGTATGCAGCTGCATTTCTCGAGTTTTCAGAAAAATCTGTTGGCAATAAGATATTCATCATTTATTACATCTCTTATACCATGCAAAAGTATAGTGGAAGTACAGTGTAAAAAATGATTAAGATCAGTTATTGAAGAATTGTAAATTTAGGTGATTAGCCTATTCTTTTAAGGGCTTCGACGTCTAATAATTTTATATTACGTCCTTCGATTTCCAATAAGCCTTCCTTCTTAAAATCAGATAATGTTCTTATGAGTGTCTCGGAGGCCATTCCGGCTACACTGGCGAGGTCACTTCTGGAAATCCGGATGCTTTGGGTAGGGTGCCTGCGTATTTTTTGAGAGAACAATAAAATAGTTCGGGCAGTCTTTTTTCGTACAGATCCATACGCCATTTCAAGAAGTTGTTCCTTGATTCCTTTTATATTTTCTCCCATTGCATCAATAAGGTCAAAGGCTATTTTATTGTTCCTGGAAAGGATTTCCCTAAGATCCTCTTTGGATACAGCATAAACCCTTGTGTCTTCCATTGCTGTAGCATGCTCCTGGTAAGAATCGAGTTTGCCAAAAGACGTGTTTCCAAAAAAATCTCCTTCTTTATATAAAGACGTGATCAACTCCTTTCCATATTGGTCCATTTTATGACTCTTAACAACCCCCCTGTCGACAAAAAAGAAAAATAAACCCTGTTTTCCTTCCTCATATATAGTCTCCCCGGTTTTGTAGGATTGAAATTCATAATTCTTAACAAACTCCCTAAGCTCATTAAGGCTGTTTATTTGATCCTTATCATTTTGAGGTTCGTCGTCCTTTTCCCTAATTTTTTTAAGTATAGAGACCTTAGCCAATCTACTTTCAATCGCGCTTATTAACTCCTCCTCTTCAAAAGGTTTGGTAAGGTAATCATCTGCGCCAAGGTCCATCCCTCTTCTTATATCCTTATGTTCTGTTTTGGCTGAAAGAAAAATAAATGGAATGTGATGAGTTGCTTCATCTTTAGATAATGATTGTAGTACGCCGTAGCCATCCAATTCCGGCATCATGATATCACATATTATAATATCCGGAATTTCCTGCCTGGCCAGCTCTACACCAATTTTTCCATTGGAGGCTGTTACTACATTATAATCTGCCAGTTCCAATAGTTCTGCAGTGTTTTCACGTACTACGGTATCATCTTCTATAAATAAGATCTTTTTCATTCTTTAAGGTTTTCTTTTAGCTTGAAAATACTTTGTTTGGGTTTGCCGTAAAAATAATTATTTTTCCTATTAACTATTTTCCCTTAGAATAGGTAATTGTACAATAAATTTTGTTCCTACATTTTCCCGGCTGGTAAAATTAATGGAGCCACCCAGATTCTCCAGATGAACCTTTGCTATATTAAGTCCTATACCGGTACCTTGATTTAAGAGTGCATTTTCTGCACGAAAATACCTTTCAAAAATATGCTTCTGATCCTTTTCCGGTATGCCCATTCCTTCATCTGTTACAATAAAAATAATATTCTCATCCTGGATCTTGATTTCGAATTTAATTAAGGTATTCTCCGGGGAATATTTTATTGCATTGCCTAAAAGATTAGACAAGACCAGCTCCAGGATCTTTTCATCCTGGTGCAGGCTAATATTTTCAATATTGGTTGGGTATTCAATTTCCTGTCCACTTTTTAAGGTGACATTTGCATTGTAAACTACTTCATTGACTATTTTGCTGAGATTAAATGTGGTGAATTTATAATTCACTTTTCCAGATTCCAGGCGTTCAATGGAAAGAAAATCATTAAGTATGTTGTCAAGGTAATGAACCTTGTTCTTAATGGTATTATGGTGTTTCTCTCTTTTGTCCTGTTGTTCTTCCAGCTTATACTTACCTGCCAGCATTACAGAAGTGAGAATCCCGCTTAGCGGAGTCTTAAATTCATGGGAAACAAGGGATAGAAATTTTGTTTTTAATTCATTTAACTCTTTTTCCTTCTGCAAAGCTACTTTTATACGGTTCTCTGCTTCCTTCCTCTTCTTTATCTCCTGTTCGAGGTCTAAATTAAGTTTTTGCAGTTTTTCTACACTTTCTTCCAGTTCCTTTGTTCGCACTTTGATCTTGCCCTCAAGTTCATTATTCAATTCCTGGATTTGTCTTTGTGTTTCTATACGAAC
>DATHWA010000231.1:0-1727 GCA_035461025.1 Gillisia sp.
ACCTTACGGATATAAAAGGTGATGTGGAAAAAACAACTTTAAAATATATAATTCGTGACCATGATAAGGATCATTTTGAAGCCAGAAAAGAAGTACTTCAAAGGCTGGCAGCAGAGATCAATTCCCAATTCGAGAAGGAGGTAATTGCGATAGAAATCAAAGACCAGTATTTCAATATGCGGGAAAAGATTGAGCCGGTAATGCACATTGTTGATATTGCTGAAGAAGCTATGAAGGATGTAGGCGTGGAACCTTTAATAAAACCAATACGTGGAGGAACAGATGGTTCTCAATTAAGTTATATGGGATTACCCTGTCCTAACATATTTGCAGGAGGCCATAATTTCCACGGCAGGTATGAATATATCCCGGTAGAAAGCATGCAGAAAGCAGTTGCGGTTATAGTAAAAATTGCTGAAAAAACTGCTGAGAAATATAAGGACAGCAATTATGGCCAAGAATAAAAATGTAGAAAAATATATTAGTGACCATAGCAGGTGGGGTGAAGGACTGAAATTACTTCGGGATTTTTTGACTAAATTCCCACTGCAGGAAACCATTAAATGGGGCGCCCCTGTTTATACCTATAAAGATAAGAATTGCATAGGACTCGCGGCATTTAAAAATCATTATGCCTTATGGCTTTTTCATGGCAGCCTTTTAAAAGATAATATACAGCTTCTACAAAATGCACAGGAAGGGAAAACTCAGTCTTTAAGACAAATAAGATTCAGTGATTCAACCCCACCAGACGTATCCCTTTTAAAACCATATGTAATTGAGTTGATGAATGTAATGGATAATGAAACCCCTCCAAAAACAAAACCTAAAAAACTTATTCTTACTAAGGAATTCAAGGAACTTTTTGAAATCCAGCCAGATCTGGAAAAAGATTTCGTGGCGCTGTCCCCTGGAAAACAAAAAGAGTATGTTTCTTATATTGCTGAAGCTAAAAGAGAGTCCACCCGCAAAGCACGGCTGGAAAAGATCCTTCCATTGTTAAAGGAAAGAAAAGGCTTGAATGATAAATACAAAAATTGCTGAAAACCGCAATTTTTTTTTAACGGTAAGACTTGCTTAAATATAAATGGACGGCCATGGCCGTCCATCTCTTTATATATTAAATTTTATGTATTTAAAAATAACAGCTGCCACCACGTCTTCTTCTCTTATCCTTATTCTCAGTATCAAATAATTTGATTGTAAGACTAACAATAAGCTGGTGCAGCCGTGCATCTTCAAAATTGGCAAGATTTACCCCGTAAACACTATTTACAATATCCACCCCCTGATTTTCTGCAGTAGCGAGGGAATGATCATACCTTACGTCCAAACCAAAACTTCCAAACTCCACTTTCACACCTGCCTGGGCAGAAAGAGGAAAATTTTGAACTACTATACTTTGATCCGGTGGTTCAGTACCTTCCAAACTAGAATTAATGACTTTTTTATACGCCGGACCTGCATAGATATCAAGCGGACCCCAAATATTAAACCCTACAAGAAAAGGTACACTTAGTTCATCCACTGCATAGATTGCAGGCCTTCGCGGAAAGTCGAACCGTGATTCAAGTTTTGAGTAAACCACTTCCGGTCTTATGAAAAACCTTCCAAAACTCAGTTGGGTCCATAGTCCCCCGTGAAATCCAATCTCCCCTTCAGCATTGAAAGTATCTCCCGTGTACAACTCTGTTGAGGCGATCCCTGTTAACTGGCCTCCAAATGTT
>DATHWA010000232.1:0-6138 GCA_035461025.1 Gillisia sp.
TAACGGGAATAGGTTTCCTGGTGTTTGTTTATACAGCTGCTTACCTTAAAGGCCACGAATATTTGGACAGGTTCTATGGATATCTTGGGATGTTCATGGCTGCAATGCTTGGGCTTGTACTGTCAGACAATTTGATCTCAATGTTCATTTTCTGGGAGCTTACCAGTATAAGTTCTTTCTTTCTAATTGGATTTAACAACTCTAACCCTGAATCAAGGCGAAGTGCGGTGATGGCATTGGCAATTACCGGGTTTGGTGGATTGTTCCTCCTGGTAGGTGCATTGTTCCTGGGCGCTGTAGGTGGGAGTTATAGTATTACAGAACTTTTGAACTCCAGCGGTGAAATCGCTGACAGTCCTTATTATATACTCATCGTAGTGATGTTCTTTATAGCAGCCTTCACGAAATCTGCCCAATTTCCATTCCATTTCTGGCTTCCGGGGGCGATGAAAGCACCTACGCCGGTTTCCACTTACCTGCATTCTGCAACTATGGTAAAGGCCGGGATCTATCTTCTTATGAGGTTAACCCCTGTGCTGGGAAGCACAGAGTTTTGGAATTCGACTCTTATTATTGTTGGAGCCATAACTATGACTTACGCGGCAATCCATACCCTCTTTCGCACAGATCTAAAGGGAATTCTTGCATATTCTACGATATCAGCTCTTGGGATACTCGTATTCCTCATAGGCCAGGGTACTGAGGGAGCATTGATTGCAGCAGCGGTCTTCATTGTTGTCCACGCCCTTTATAAAGCTACTTTATTCCTTGTAACGGGAATTATAGATCATCAAACACATTCTCGAGATGTGACTTTCCTAAAAGGCCTGCGCAAGGTTATGCTGCCCGTAGCCATTGCAGGTTTTCTTGCAGCTATTTCCAGTGCCGGTATTCCACCTACAATTGGTTTCCTGGGCAAAGAGCTAACATATGAAAGTACCCTGGCTGTAGTTGGAACTCCCTTGTTATGGATAGCCCTTATTCTAATTACAAAGATCCTTTTGTTACACGCGGGATTTGTAGCGGGTATTAGTCCGTTTGTTGGGAAATTGCCGGAGAAACTAGAAAACACAAAAGCCCCGGGTCCTCTGTTATGGATTCCTCCATTGCTTTTAGCCACAGGTAGCATTGTTTTAGGGATCTTTCCGGGCATTATAGACGACACTCTTATAAAACCGGTTGTAACGGCAATGGGAGAGAATGTAGAGGATACATATTTGGCTTTGTGGCACGGGTTTAATACAGTGCTTTGGTTAAGCGTGGCAACTATAGTAATAGGAACAGTTTTATATTTTGTTCTTAAGCCATCCCAGCGACTTGTAAATAGCGCGGCAAGGGTGGAGTTCCTTTCTCCTATGTCCATATTTACCGGCTCCTGGAATTTGTTTAATAACTTATCTACCAGGTGGACAAGGTTCTTTCAAAATGGTTACCTGAGGAATTATGTGAGTACTATTATGGTTTTCATGATCATATTAACTGGTTATGCCCTGTGGAACACTGCTAAATTCTCTATCAATTTTGCTACCCTAACAGATATTACGGTTTATGAAGTATCTGTAGTTGGTATGATGCTTATAGCTGTAGTATACACCGTTTTCACAAAATCCAGGCTTGCTGCAGTAGCTTCAATGGGGGTAGTGGGATTGGCCATATGTCTTGTATTTGTATTTTACAGCGCTCCGGATCTTGCAATGACCCAGTTTTCAATAGATACTCTAACTGTTATTTTGTTTGTATTGGTCCTCTACAGGTTACCAAGGTATCTTAAGCTTTCAAATTATAAGACAAGGATAAAAGATGGGGTACTCGCTATTGCTTTTGGGACGATAATCACCGTCCTGGTTCTGGAAGTACTCGCAGAGCCTGTTGGGACAGAAATAAGTGATTATTATGCGCAGAATGCATATGTGCTCGCTAAAGGAAAGAATGTGGTGAACGTGATCCTGGTGGATTTCCGGGGGTCTGATACCTTTATGGAGATAGCAGTTTTAGCAATTGCGGCCATAGGGGTGTTTGCTTTATTAAAACTAAGGTTAAAGGAAACAGACCAACGCTAAAGAAAGAAAAATGAGAACAATAATATTAAAAACAGCCTCTTCCTATCTTTTACCGGTACTGCTGATATTTTCAGTATTTATTCTTCTTCGGGGTCATTATTTGCCCGGAGGGGGATTCGTTGGGGGTTTAATTGCTTCCATTGCATTTGTATTACATGCATTTGCAAACGGGTTGTCCAATACCAAAACTCTTTTAAAATTTCATCCCGGATTTTTAATGCCTGTGGGTCTTGCGCTGGCATTCTTAAGCGGGATGGCACCGCTCCTATTTGGATTGCCTTTTATGACAGGTTTGTGGTATCCAGATTCCATTCCTGTTTTGGGAGCCCTGGGATCGGCATTATTTTTTGATATAGGAGTGTACCTGGTGGTAATTGGGGTTACGCTTACAATAATTTTTACAATAGCAGACACTATTTAAATATGGAAATAGTATTAGCAATTATGATTGGTGTGCTGTATGCAGCAGGGATTTATATGATCCTGCGCCGCAGCCTTGTAAAGCTTATTCTTGGGATTATTATCCTTGGGAATGGGGCCAATTTACTTATTTTTCTTTTAGGCCGAATCACTAAAGGTAGGCCTCCGCTTATTCCGGCAGATCTTAAGGTATTTGAGGAGGCCTATGCCGACCCAATTCCGCAGGCATTAATATTAACTGCAATTGTAATTAGCTTTGGATTACAATCCTTTGCTATAATTTTAATAAAGAGAGCATATAAAGTGGTAAAGACAGACGATCTTGACGAAATGAACGCAATAGACCAGGATTCATGATGCAACAAATAATATTATACCCTCTATTGCTTCAGTTATTTTTAAGCATCATTTTAATGTTTGCCTGGCAGCGTATAGGCTGGCAAAGAGTGATAAGCATCGTGGGCGGGATTGTAAACCTTGGAATTTCAATTTGGCTGTTTGTTTATATATGGAATAACGGTATACAAACTGTGCAGGCAGGTAACTGGGAAGCCCCCTTCGGGATAACTTTTGTAGCAGATTCGCTTTCGGTTACCCTGGTGTTGCTTACGGCAATTGCCGGAGTAGCGGTTTCGGTCTTTTCGGCTTCTTCTATAATTGAAGCCAGACTTAAATTTGGGTACTTCCCCATTTTTCATTTTCTCTTACTGGGCCTAAATGGTGCCTTCCTTACCGGGGATATTTTTAACCTGTATGTTTGGTTTGAGATCATAATTATAAGTTCTTTTGTCCTAATAACCCTTGGAGGTGAGAAAGCCCAGCTTGAAGGAGCGGTGAAATATTTCACCATGAACATTCTTGCATCTATGATCTTCCTTACAGCCATTGCTGTATTGTATGGTTTAACAGGGTCTCTAAATATGGCAGATCTGGCAATAAAAATAGCTGCGATAGAAAACAGGGGGCTGGTGGAGATAACGGCTATATTGTTTCTTGTTGCCTTCGGGATAAAGGCAGCTGTGTTCCCACTATATTTTTGGTTACCCGCATCATATCATACCCCGCCCTCTGCAGTTTCTGCAATATTTGGCGGATTGTTGACCAAGGTTGGGGTGTATGCACTAATCAGGGTCTTCACCCTCATCTTTGTTGGAGATGTTTTTCTTCAAAATACAATTCTTGTAATGGCAGTACTAACTTTGATAAGTGGAGGAGTTGGAGCGTTGATACAAACAAACCTTAGGAAAGTTTTTTCCTATCTTATTATTTGCCATATAGGATACATGATAATAGGGCTTGGAATGTACACGGAAGTGGCAATTGCAGGTACTATCTTTTATCTTATTCACGATATTGTAGTAAAAACGAACCTGTTTATGGTTGGCGGTCTTATTTACAGGATCAAGGGTACAACCAATATCAAATCCCTGGGAGGCCTGTATGCAGAGTATCCTAAAATTAGTTTGCTTATCGCCATTCCATTATTTTCTCTGGTTGGTATCCCTCCACTTTCCGGTTTCTGGCCTAAGATTTCATTAATATCGGCAGGATTTACCGCAGAGAACTGGTGGGTGATAGGTTCTATACTATTTGCAAGTTTAATTACTATGGTCATCATTGCCAAGGTATGGGCTAATGTTGTTTGGAAGGATAAGGTGGAGTTGCCGGTGAGGAGTAATTTCAGGTATTTTGATAAGTTGAATAATATTAGAAAATCTCAAATGATAGTGCCTATAATTTTTCTCTCCCTTGTATCTTTATATATTGGATTTGGAGCAGAGCACATTCAGCAACTATCTGCACGGGTAGCCGGGGAGCTTATGGATAATCAACAGTACATAGATGCTGTATTTGATAACGGCCAAAACACTAGACAATGAAAAACAGGTTCTTATCAAATATACTTTTGACCTTTATCTGGGTAGCTCTAACCGGAAACTTTACCTTTTCCAATTATGTGTTTGGTTTTATTGTAAGTTTTTTAATCCTGAGATTAGTAACGCGTGGGAGGAAAGACGCAAAGTATTTTCGATTATTACCCAAGATAATCGCATTTATTTTCTTCTTTATAAAAGAGCTTATAAAAGCGAATATTGAAGTGGCTTATGAGGTTATGACTCCGGGATATGGAATGAGAGCCGGAATTGTAATGGTACCTCTTACAGCAAAGACAGATCTCGAGATTTCCTTTCTGGCTAACTTAATTTCCCTTACCCCGGGAACTCTTAGCCTGGATGTTTCAGATGACAAAAAAGTACTCTACGTGCACTCTATGTATATTAAAGACAGGGAGAATTTTATTGCCGGTATTAAGAATGGATTTGAAAGACGTTTATTGGAAATTTTAAGATGACATTACTCGATTTTATATATTATTTTGTTTTGCCGGTTCTATCGGTCTCCATATTCCTTATCTTTTTGAGGTTTATCAAAGGACCAAAAATGGTGGACAGGGTGATTGCGCTGGATCTTATTATAACTGCCGGGATAGGTTTTATAAGTGCTTATAGTATCCTGTTTAATCAACCTGCTTTACTAGATGTTGCGCTCATCCTGGGATTAATCGCATTTTTGGGAACAGTTGCTTTTACTTATTATATTCAACAAAAAAACAAATAGATGATCGTAGATATAATTGTAGGCGTCCTTTCCTTTTTTGGAACTGTATTTGTTTTTCTGGCGGCAGTAGGGATGGTCCGTATGCCAGATACTTATTTAAGGATTTCTGTAACCACTAAGGCAGCTACCCTTGGTATAGGTTTATTGTTAATCGCAGGAGCTATTTACTCCTATGATCTTGCTATTACAGCTAAAGTTTTGGCTATTATCCTATTTATACTTTTAACAGCCCCTGTGAGTGCACACTTAATTGGACGTACATCTTATTTTGCAGGAGTAAAATTGTGGAAAGATTCTATAATGGATGATTTAGAGGGCAAATATGACAGCAATACCCAAAAGCTAAGTAGCGGAGAAGAAGAGGACCCTAAGGATCCCAAGGAAAAAGTAAAGGATTAATCCTTTCTTTTACCCGCTTTTTTTAAAACTGCCGTTCCGGCTCTTTTTATCTTATTAATCGGTTAACCTTCCAATTCATATCAAATGCCTGCAACGATCTGCAGCTGGCCTATACCGAATTATAACGAAACTGGTATGACCTTAATCTTACCACTTAGGTAGGATAAGTCCTGTAACTATATAACCAGGCTCTGTTATAATTCCCCTAAAATCCTGCTGGCTCTTTTATATTTTTCTTTTAGATCTAAAAGATACAGGACAAAAATGCAGGATATTCATAGCTATCCGGGAGTTTGTCTTAAGTGAAGTATTATTTTATTTTTACCATATGAAGTTAACACCTAAAATGGAAAAAATGCTTGAAAAAAGGAAGGAGGAAAGTGCTTTAAGGCAGCTTCTGCCTCCTTCAAAACTTATAGATTTTTTTTCCAATGATTACCTTGGTTTAGCCGGGTCGGCTGAAATATATGAAAGCACCCGGGATATTATGAAAAGAAGTGGCATTAACCTAAATGGAGCTACCGGTTCCAGGCTGCTCTCCGGGAATCATTATCTATTTGCAGAGGCAGAAGATCTCATTGCACAATTTCATGATGCAGAGGCTGCTTTGATCTATAACTCCGGGTATGATGCCAATATT
>DATHWA010000233.1:0-32903 GCA_035461025.1 Gillisia sp.
TCACTAAGGCGCAATTCATTGAACCAAACTTCCCCGCAAATTCCTGCGCCGCTATTTTTAGGAGACCCATTTTTCAGGCCCAGCATTAGAAGCCTAATATTCCCAAAACTTGGATTTCCCTTTATCCCAATACGCAATTCCCCTACCCGGTAAGGGTCGTCTGGGTTTGCAGGCTCCATATTTTCAGTAAAATAATTCACTTCAGTTGCCCTCAGGGAAGGATTACCCAATACCATAGTTTTTACTTGCTGTAGTATTTCCAGAGGTAACTTTAGTCTATTGGAAGCAGGCCATATCTCCTCCGGGGAAACGGCTCCGAACATGGTAGGACTTAGCGGAATTTCGATTTGGTAGTAGTTATCTGTAAAATCTGTCCCCATTCTTACAAATGCTACCATTTGACCGTCCTTCAATGCAATCTCATTCACCAGGGATTCTGCATGCAGGAACATTTCCAAATTCTTATACTGCCGCATATCTATCTGGAAATTCTTGTAAACCGCTCTTGAGTCCTGTGGTGCAAGACCGCAGGTTCTTAGAGATAATGACTGTTCATTTTGCCTAATGTTGGTATTATTATTAAAAAGTTCTTCCCTAATTACCCCCGGAGGCAATACATAAGGAACCGGCTGCCGGTTTTCATTCTCCTCGATATTTACTGAAGTTACTTCAAAGAGCGTATTGTCATTGTTAATTGGCTGCCTTGGAGTTTCCGGGTCCAGGCTCCTATTATAACGTCGGTAATCGCCGCGAACAAGGTCCATTGTTCCAAATCTCAATATTGTTCGCTCCTCAAAATCTTTAAGGAATAACCTCATAAACCTTATGGATCTAAAATCGGCTATTCCCCCTTTAGCATCTGTAGGCTCAAAAATTGGCACTTTGAACTGTACCCATCTTACAGCAATCTGGTTTCCGTTAGGAAGTGGAGCGGTAGTTTCTTTAACATCGGTAATGTATGGGTTGTTATCGATGTTCATCCCGGGAAATATTTTGATATCATACTCAAAATAACTGTTGATGGTATTCATCGTATTATCCCGGTTAAGATCCTCAGCTGTGGGAAGTGTAGTATTACCCCTGTTGGTATCCCCAACTTCAGGCGGGGAGTTACCGTCTACTCCATTGTAGTTCTTATAACGATCAACAATACTTCCGGTCCTGTTAAGGAAATATTCATAATTATCAGCAGCAGGGTCAGGGAGGTTGGCGAAATTTGGAAATTGCCCGGCTTCTGCAGCATCATCCAGCCCGTCATAACCAACATCCTGGTTACGCCGTGCCTCTCCGTCACTGTCAAAGGCGTATACAAGGGACTGGTCTGCAGGCACCCTCCCAAAAGCAGTAGTTATTGTGTTACGATCACTGCCATCTGCAGGCAGGCCGTTTTCATATTGCTTCCTTCCATCTTTTAATACATCTTCTGAAATATTTCCAAGGTTAAAAGTTATCGTACCCCCCGCATTACCTGAGTTTTCCGGATAGATATAAGGATCCATCACCCAAAACTGAATAAACTCCACATTGGACTGTTCAAAGTTTGTGGAATTAAGCGCCCGGGAGATCCCACCAAAATTATCTGAAGGATTTGGAATCGTATTTCCTCCTGCTGCAGCCGGATTAAAATTGTAAGGTCCCCGTTCTCCGGGATAATAGGCAAGGTCCATTGTATAGATAACCTGGGGCTGCCCCTGGATAACATCTGTATTTGGGAATATTTCATTTAGAAAAACGCGCCGGGATGCGAAGCTTGAAAGATCTGCTTCAGAAACCCCATCCGGCCTCCTGTTGCTGTAAAATACCGGGTCTATGGTATACCAGGCGAGTTTCGCTCGTTTATAACCTGTGGCCAGGTCCCCGTTTGCAAGTTCACCTCCAAAACCAAGTGGGACACTGGAGAGTTCCCAACTTAAAGGATTAAGTACAGAAATAGTGGTTTGAGAGGCTTCGAAATCATCAATATAAGTGGTGGCTTTCTGGTCAAAATCGCTTACCTGTGGTGCTCCGGGTTGTAAATAGGCGAATTCCCCCCTAATTGAAAAATTGGAAGGCACATCTGTATCCACATTAGGCAGCTTATTTACCATCCTGGTGAAAAAAGGCACCTCTGAGCTAAATATAGCGTTGAGCCCATAAATAGAATTGTTCACCGGCTCATAACTGTAATTTGCTTTTTGGGTCAAAGGCCTTTCTCTCATATTTAAATAGGTTCCCCCAATCACAAACTTCTCATTGAACTGGTGTTCTACATTTACCCCCATAAAACGTTTTGACTGCTGTCCAAAGAGTGCGTTGTTTTCAGTATTAACCTGGATAGGAATATTGGAGGCAAGTAAGGCATCATCAATGATCTGAACACGGCCCATCTGATAGTTCACCACATAGTCTACCCCCTCCTGCAATACCCGGCCTCCCGCGGTAACGGTAACAGATCCCTGCGGAAGGTTAAACCCAATAGGAATACCATCTACCTGTGATGATTTATACCTTCCGGTTAATTGAAATTTATTTTTGTCGGCATCTTCCTGCTCTGCCTGTATTTTGGTTGTTCTATACAGGCTTCTGAAGACATATTTTTCCTGGTTGGCGTTGTAGGTCTCAGGAAGGTTATAATCCTCAGGGCCACCATTGGGCGTGTTATCCAGTTTATTAAAGAGATGCTCCCCAAAAGGCTCAACATTCGTAAAGATCACCAGTCCATTACGAGGATCAATCGTGATCCCTGGCACATAATCGAAGAAGCCATCCCCTCCCTGTACAGGGTCATTGGTGAAATTCAATCTGTCCAGATTAAACACCCGTAATAAGGTAGTTTCCGCCACATCTTCCGGTAAGGGTACGTTTGCACCTTCAACCGGGGTTATGTAATTAAGCGGCTGCGGATCTGTATATAAAATATTTAATCTAAAGTCATCTCTCTCTAATTGAAATGCCCCCAGCGCATAAATATTCTTCATCATAAGGTCCCAAATGGGCGCATCAACAACGGTGATAGCACTTTTAAGAAGTTTCACCACGAGGTTTTGGTTTACCCTTACTCCATCATCTGGACCGGTAACGTTGGCATCTACCCCGTCATTGGCAAATTCTCCCACCTGGTAGACCCTACCATTGATGGTATACTGAAACGCCACTGCAAGAACTTCATCGTTGGACAACCTTTGATTTAGGGAAATGTATCCTAACCTGCTATTCAGCGTATATTCATTAGGCTTAAGCTGCCGGGCATTTTCAAGCACAGCGTAATCTGTACCTTCAGAAACTGTAAGACCTCCAAAACCGGCCTGCACGGTAGAGATATCCCTAATCGCAGGGGTAAGTATAGACTCTGCAGGACCCGTTATTCCGAAGGGATTAAGGTCATTGTTATTATTATCTGGAAAAGAACCGGGAGGACGATTAAAGAAGCCGGTGGGCATGTTATCCAGCCCTATATTGCCCGGAATATTCGATTCTCCAAGATCCTGTACTCCAACTATATTCCTTGTGTCATTTAAATTCTGAACATTATTGGTCCTGTTTGTAACCCATACCTGAATACGCTGGATCTGCACATTGGAATTAATAAAAGGATAGTTTTCCAGAGCTTCGTCATAGGTATCCCTAAAGTAATGTGCCAGAAAGAAGTGACGGTCCTGGTCATAATCTATCGCGAAACGTTCAAATTCTTCGATGGTAGCCCCTCCCTCAACATTTACAGTTCTTCGTTCCGACTTTTGCTCAGAGAACACCCCGGTGACCCTTGTTTTTCCAAACTGCAATTCAGTCTTGAAACCGAATAAGCTTTGCGCCCCCTGGATTAGGGCACTGTTTAATGGCATATTCACATTTCCCACCTCGATGGTTTGGATAATATCATCTTCTGTTGGGGTATATTCCAACCTCAACTGGTTCTGGAAGTCAAAGGTAGATTCTGTATCGTAGTTTGCAGCAACCTGCATCCTGGTTCCCACTCTCCCCAATAAACTTAACTGGATGCGTTGATCAAAGTCAAAAGTGAGATTTCGGCGGTTACGGGGTGAAAAAGCGGGGTTATCCTGTTTTGTATAGAGCAATCCCAAATCCATCGCCACACTACCCTGAGGGACCACTTCTATTTCCTGCCCTCCAAAAATGGTCTCAAAAAAGCTGGAGTTAACATAATAACTTGGTAATAGGTCCTGTTGAGCAGTAGGATCTGCATCACGGTTCCCTGCAATGGCATTATTTTTTTCCTTAAAATAGTTTCTAATTTCTTCCTGTATTACCAGTTCCTGGTATTCTTCCGGAGTTAAAATAAGAGGTATAGAGAGATTGTAGCTTCCCAGTCTTTCGGTATAAACATACCGGTCAAGAATAGGATCATATTCATAGGCAGCAACTATGCTGGAGGGATTAGGCAGGGAAATTGTACCGGTTGCATAACCGGTAGGAATTGTGTCCTGGGCAGCAGCAGGATCCTGGGCATATAAATTTTGAGAAAATGCAAAGGACCAGATTACCCCAAATATAAAAAACCGAAACAATGCCGAGTAATTATTCCTCAATGTGGGTGAAAATGAAATTATAAATTCTTCAAAGCCAGCTTGATAATAGTTTCCACGGTAGGGTCTGTGGCCTGCTTCATTATCCTATCTACAACTTTCTCTGCCGGTTTGCGCGCAAAACCTAAGGTTTCTAAAGCAGATAACGCTTCTTCTTTATTTGTATTGCTTTGAGAAACAAAAACTTCTCCCTCTCCAAATACTTTCAACACCTTATCTTTGAGGTCCAGAATGACTCTTTGGGCGGTTTTTGCCCCTATCCCCTTAATGCTCTGAACGGTAGCTGCATCGCCGGATGCTATTGCTTCCATTATTTGTTTGGGTTCCAGGGACGAAAGCATAGTACGGGCTGTACTCGCCCCTACTCCGGAAACTGAGATCAACAAACGAAATAATTCCCTTTCAGATTTTTCTACAAAACCAAACAGGGTATGAGAATCTTCCTTTACCTGCAGGTGAGTGTATAATTTTAAAGCTTCAGAATCATTGCCTACCAGGGCGAAAGTATGCAGGGAGATATGAACAAAATATCCTACCCCGTTGCAGTCTATTACAACATGAGTAGGATTTTTCTCAATGAGTTGTCCTTTTAAATGATGGATCATGAATGAACAGATGGTTTGAGCCCAAATGTACTAAAATTACAACGAGTCCCAAGCAAATGTTACGCTTCAAAATCTACAGTCCTAAAGACCTGCTCTTTTTTCCTTTTCCTGGGCATCGATAACGGCCACAGCTGCCATATTCACCATTTCTTCAACGCTTGCGCCCAGCTGGAAGATATGGACCGGTTTCCTCATACCCATCATAATAGGTCCAATAGAATCTGTTTTATTTAATTCCTTCAAAAGCTTATAAGTACTGTTTGCGGCCTCCAGGTTTGGATAAATCAAGGTATTCACCTTTTTGCCTACCAGCCTGGATAAAGGGAATTTCCCCTGAAGCATCTCCTTATTAAGTGCAAAATCTATTTGCAGCTCCCCATCTACTTTAAGGTCCGGTGCAGCTTTATGGATAAGGGCTACCGCTTCTTTTACCTTACGGGCATGCGGGTGTTTCGAGGATCCAAAATTGGCATAGGAGATCATAGCTATTACAGGCTCCATTCCAAAAAGCTTAACGGTTCTGGCTGTCATAAGAGCGATCTTAGCCAGATCTTTGGCAGTAGGATTTATATTTATAGAGGTATCACTTATAAATAATGGGCCTCTTGATGTATTCATTAAATTGGTTGCTGCAACGCGGTCCACTCCCTTTGCCATACCAATAAGTTCCAACATAGGTTTCACAACTGTTGGATAAGCTCTCGAGTAGCCGGAGAGCAATGCATCTGCATCTCCCATATTTACCATCATTGCTCCAAAGTAATCTCTTTGTTGCATTAGCTTCTGCGCGTCATATTTGGTAACCCCGCTTCTAAACCTTGTCTTCCAGTATGCATCTACATAAGTGTTGCGGTGCTGCAGTTCCTCATCACTTTGAGGGTCTATAAGAGTAACTTTATCAGGATCAAAATCTATTTCATTCATCAACTCCAGGACAACCTCTCTTCTTCCTAAAAGGATAGGAATACCAATTCCCTCCTCCTGCACAATTTGTGCCGCCTTAAGTACGTCAAGGTGATCTGCCTCCGCAAATACAATGCGCTTTGGATTACTTTTAGCGCGGTTCATCAATAACCTGGAGATCTTGTTATCACTTCCCATTCTTTCTAAAAGCTCCTCCTCGTATCTCTCCCAGTCCAAAATAGGTTGCTTTGCAACCCCACTTTCCATAGCTGCCCTGGCAACAGCCGGGGGAACAGTGGAGATCAATCTTGGGTCAAAAGGTTTTGGGATAATGTAATCCGGGCCAAAATGAAGTTTGGTTTCCCCATATGCAATATTAACCTGTTCCGGCACCGGTTCTTTGGCCAACTGTGCCAATGCTCTAACCGCAGCCATCTTCATTTCTTCATTGATCTTAGTAGCCCTTACATCAAGAGCACCTCTAAATATGAATGGAAAACCAAGTACATTGTTCACCTGGTTTGGATGATCACTTCTTCCGGTTGCCATGATAAGGTCTTTTCTGGCAGAAACTGCCAGATCATAATCAATCTCCGGATCCGGGTTGGCCATTGCAAAAACGATTGGCCGTTTTGCCATTGCTTTCAACATTGCAGGTGTAACGATATTTCCTACTGAAAGTCCCAGGAAAACATCTGCCCCATCCATAGCATCTGCCAGGGATTTATATTTCTTTTTTGTTACGAATCTTTGCTGAAGGTCTGAGAGGTCTGTCCTATCCTCGTGCAGGACCCCATTCACATCAAACATTACTATATTCTTTACTTTAACTCCAAGCAGGAGGTAAAGATTGGCACAGGCAATAGCTGCAGAACCCGCACCGGAAATAACAATTTTTACGTTGTGTATCTTCTTTTTAGCGATTTCAAGAGCATTGAGCAAAGCCGCGGCAGAAATGATCGCCGTACCGTGTTGATCGTCGTGCATTACCGGGATGTCCAGTTCTGCCTTAAGCCTTCTTTCTATTTCAAAAGCTTCAGGAGCCTTTATATCTTCTAGATTGATCCCTCCAAAAGTAGGAGCTATATTTTTTACAGTGCTTATGAATTCTTCCACATCTTTGGTATCCACCTCTATATCAAAAACGTCAATTCCGGCGAAGATCTTGAACAGCAATCCTTTTCCTTCCATCACCGGTTTAGAGGCCTCCGGTCCTATATCACCCAGACCTAAAACGGCAGTACCATTTGAGATAACCGCAACCAGGTTACCCTTGGCTGTATATTTATAAGCGTTTTCCTTATCCTTTTCTATTTCCAAACAGGGAACTGCAACCCCGGGGGAATAAGCGAGAGAAAGATCTCTTTGTGTGGCATATTTTTTTGTAGGTACAACTTCAATTTTTCCGGGTTTTGGCTTGGCGTGGTAAACCAGAGCCTCCCGTCTTTTACTTTCCTTACTCATTTCATTTCTGTTTGCTGTAGCACAAAGGTAGCAAGCCTGAGGGTGAAAAGGCAATAAATTTTCCAACTATTCGACCATTTGCACAAGAATTCAATACCTGCCGAAAGATTTGTAAAACAGCAGAATAATTTAAACAAACCTTAGCCCTGCCAATTATTTTTTCAAAAAATCTATATTCCTTTTGAGACCGGAATATTTTGTACGCTTCACAGCTGTCTTTCTGAAGATCTCATTGAAAGTTTCCTTTGTGATCTCCTCCCAATCTTTTTTGTCCATCTCAAGCAATTGGGGGTGCGGATTAAAAAGCGGTTCATTATGAGGTTTGGAAAACCTGTTCCAGGGACAAACATCCTGGCAAATATCACAGCCAAACATCCAGTCATCGAATTGCCCCTTTACCGCTGCAGGTAATTCTTCTTTTAACTCAATCGTGAAGTAGGAAATACACTTGCTCCCATCTACTTTATAGGGTTCAACTATAGCTTGGGTAGGACAGGCATCAATACAGGCGGTGCAACTCCCGCAATGGTCTGTAACCGGAGTGTCATATTCCAGTTCGAGATCAATAATTAATTCGGCTATAAAATAGAAAGATCCTACCTGCCGGGTAAGTAAATTCGAGTTTTTACCTATCCAACCCAATCCGCTTTTGGCGGCCCAGGCTTTATCCAGTACAGGGGCAGAATCCACAAATGCCCTCCCGTCAACTTCCCCAATTTCTTTATGAATAAAACTCAGCAAATCTTTGAGTTTATCTTTTATTACAAAATGGTAATCTCTCCCGTATGCGTATTTGCTAATTTTATAGGTTCCCTCCGGTTGTTCTTTTTCTGGATAATAATTCAGCAAAAGGGAGATGACAGTTTTAGATCCCTCCACAAGTTTGGTTGGGTCAAGTCGCTTATCAAAATGGTTTTCCATGTACTGCATCTCCCCATGCATCCCTCGTTTCAGGTAACTCTCCAGGCGGGGAGCTTCCTCTTCAAGGAATCCGGCTCTGGAAATTCCGCAGGAAAAAAAGCCAAGGCGATTTGCTTCAGCTTTTATTTGTTCAGTATATTTTTGTTTTGTTTGCACTTTTTAAAACCCTCCTAATGTGAGGCTAAAATACAAAGAAAACTTCGTAGGGGGTGGGCACAGTTGGGTGAGTCCTAATCTGGATTGACTCAAATGGGAATCTGCCTAAAAATTGGCTACCCCTCAAAAATGGCGTTGAAACCCTGATTTATTGCTCCTTCCTTTTAGTAAATTCCAGGATAGCTGCTTCCGGTTTTAGGGTAATAAGTGGCTTAATTTTAATTGGGGTTGGGGCAGAGGAAATTTCATACCGCTCTACCAGTTCTGCCACCGCCAGGATCATCTCATACATGGCGAAGTTATTTCCAATACACATCCTGGGTCCGGCTCCAAAGGGATAATAACAAAAAGAATATTTTTTAGGATCTATAAACCTTTCCGGTTTGAATTCTTCAGGGTCCTCCCAAAAATCTTTATGCCTGTGTATTTCATACATGGAAAAAAGCAAACTGGAACCCGCCGGGATTTCGAGGCCGTCAAAAACATCTTTTTCCTTATTCACCCGGTCAATAAAATAAGCCGGAGGGTATAGACGCATCGACTCTTCTATCACCATTTTGGTATAACTGCAAGCCTGAATATAATCTGCTAGAGATTCTGTTTCCATTTTAGCCCTTTTTATCTCTTCCAGTATCTTCTCCTGAGCCTGCGGATGCCTTGCCAGAAGCTGGGCCGTGAAAGTTAGGGTATTGGAGGTAGTTTCGTGTCCGGCTGTAAAAAGGATGAGGATCTCATCTATAAGCTGCTCATTTTCCATACTGCTGCCATCATCGTATCTGGCGTCCAAAAGCATATCCAAAAGATCGTTTTGTCTTTCCCCGGAAGCCCTTCTTGCATCTATTAGTTCTCTTAAGATATCCCTGGCCTCATCTGTAAGATCTGTATGTTCCCGGATCTTTCCGGAAAGATTGAACCACCATGCCAGGTAAGGTTGTCTTAATTCCCGAACCAGCATTTTTTGGGCAGTTTCTGTAATATATTGTAGCCTCGAGATCTCTTGTTGTCCCACCGCACTACTAAAAAGCGACTTCACCACTGTTTGGAAGGCAAGGTCATTAAATACCGGAAAGATATCTACAGGCTTACCGGTTTCTATTTTCTTAAGTTCCGTGGAAATAGCTGCTTTTATACTGTTCAGAAGAAGCACCAGTTGCTTTTTATGAAAGGCAGGCTGGATGAGCTTACGCTGTTTTTTCCAATGCTCACCTTCAGATGTTAATAATCCCTTCCCAAGATATTTTGCCATATCCCGGGTTTGTATGGTGGTCTTGGAGAAATTCTTATGATTTTTCTGAAGCGCATATTGCGCGAAAGCAGCATTCCGGGAAAAGATCACAGAGCTGCCGGGACCTATTTTTAACCTGAAGGTATCCCCTAGCTTTTCGAATTTCTTATGGTGGAAGATTAACGGATTTACAAGGATACGCATGGAATTCCTATAAAATTCCCAGGCGGGAACCGTGGGAATTTTTTTGTTTGGCATAGCGTTATCCTCCTTACTCATTTCCTTTATTTCATTCTGAAATTTATCCTGCAACCAAATAATTCCCGGCTAATTCTAGAACAATCCACCCTGAAGGTTTCCTTTGATCCTTCCAAGGTGTTTGTAAGCCAGTTCTGTTACTTCACGACCGCGAGGAGTGCGATAGATAAATCCCTGCTGGATAAGGAATGGTTCATATACCTCCTCAATCGTTTCAGCATTTTCACTAACAGCTGTTGCAAGCGTGGTAATTCCAACGGGACCCCCTTTGAATTTATCAATGATCGTGGTGAGAATCTTGTTATCCATCTCATCCAGCCCATGTGCATCTACATTGAGGGCCTTTAAACCATATTTAGCAATCTCCATATCAATTTTTCCGTTCCCCTTTATTTGAGCAAAATCCCTTACCCTTCGAAGAAGCGCATTAGCGATACGAGGAGTCCCCCTGCTCCTTCCTGCAATCTCTATCGCAGCTTCCTGCGTAATGGGTACCCTGAGGATCTCTGCACTTCGCTCCAAAATAGTAGAAAGTAGCTCCGTGGTATAATATTGAAGCCTGCTGGAAATTCCAAACCTGGCCCGCATAGGAGCTGTAAGTAATCCCGACCGCGTCGTGGCTCCAATAAGGGTAAATGGATTCAGATTTATTTGAACGGTACGGGCATTAGGACCGGATTCGATCATGATATCGATCTTATAATCCTCCATAGCTGAATATAAATACTCCTCCACCACCGGGCTTAAGCGGTGGATCTCGTCTATAAAAAGCACATCCCTCTCATCCAGGTTGGTGAGAAGACCTGCAAGATCCCCGGGTTTATCGATAACGGGACCGGAAGTGATCTTTATTCCAACTTTCAATTCATTGGCAAGAATATGCGCCAGGGTAGTTTTCCCAAGGCCCGGAGGGCCGTGAAAAAGAGTATGATCAAGCGCCTCACCTCTTTGGTTTGCCGCTTCAACAAAAACCTTAAGATTGTCAAGAACCTGATCCTGGCCTGCAAAATCATCAAAAGACAGCGGCCGTAAAGCTCTTTCTATATCCAGTTCTTCTGAAGAAAAATCCTGGCCGGTTGGATCAAGGTGCTCATTCATAAATTTCAACTGATTTAATGTACTCCGGAATTAGCATGTACAACTTGTAGTTGCCTGTTCCAGAGAATTAGCAAAGATAAAAGAAAAAACCCTCTTTGGAGTGCCGCCGTAAGAGCTTGTATTAAAATTAGAATATTCCGCGATTTCACTTTACTTTACTTATCCCCTACGTGCTTATGAATTTAATGATTAAACCCGAAAATACTGACACATACAGGAACACCAGGATTTTTTAGTATCTTCAAATTTAAATGATCTTATCTTCAACAAGAAAACTATGACTACAATATCAAAACCGCTTACGCTTACCTGCATTTGTATCCTTTTTTCAATCTCCGGCAATATGATTGCGCAAGACCGTCCACAACTCCCACCGGAAGCAACAGAATTCTATGAACCCGTACCTCCCAAAATAACTGCTGGGGAATCTTACATAAAACCACCATCGGACGCTATTATACTTTTTGATGGCACAGATCTTTCCTCCTGGGAAAGTGAAAAAGAGGGAACAGAGGCTACCTGGATAGTTGATAATGGCGTTCTAACCGTTAATCCAGGAACAGGTGGTATAAAAACCAAAGAGCATTTTGGGGATATGCAACTTCACATTGAATGGCGATCTCCTTCAGAAATAGAAAGCGAAGGACAAGGTCGTGGAAACAGCGGGGTCTACATAATGAACAAATATGAGGTACAGATCCTGGATTCTTATGAGAATGAAACCTATACCAACGGGCAGGCTGCCAGCATTTATAAACAATCACCTCCCCTGGTAAACGCAACCAAGGCGCCCGGGGAATGGAACTCCTATGACATTATTTTTACAGCTCCAAGATTCGATGAAAATGGTATGGTAAAGAGCCGTGCTAAACTTACAGTTCTTCATAACGGAGTTCTGGTACAGAACAATTATGAGCTATTGGGGCCTACAGAATATATTGGGGTCCCAAACTATAAAGAACACGAGGAAGAACTGCCACTTCACCTTCAGGACCATGGAAACCGGGTGAGTTTCAGGAATATTTGGATTAGAAAATTATAAGAAGAAATAGAAAACCATCTAGGACGTACAACCAGATGAAAAACAATTCCAGAAGAAAATTTATTCAGCAAACGGCATTGGCTGCAGCAGGTTTAAGTTTACCGGGCTATTTAACAGCCAGTCCTTTTAATTTCATGACCAAAAACCCCATTTCTCCCAACGATCAAATTAATGTGGGAGTTATTGGCTGCAAAGGTATGGGATGGTCAAATATGATGGCACACCTTCAAATGCCGGAGGTAAACTGTATCGCCCTGGCAGATATTGACGAGAGGGTTCTCGATGAACGAATGAATAATGTCCAGCAATTACGGGGAAACAAGCCGGAACTATATAAAGATTACCGGAAAATGCTGGAAAACAAAGATATTGATGCGGTGATCATAGGCACACCAGATCATTGGCACTGTCTCAACCTTGTTCACGCCCTGGACGCCGGAAAACATGTATACGTTGAAAAGCCTCTGGCCAATAGCATAGAAGAGTGCAACATTATGACAGCTGCAGCCAAACGCACGGGTAAGATCGTGCAGGTGGGACAGTGGCAACGCAGCGGCCAGCAATATGATGAAGCCATTAATTATGTAAGATCAGGAAAACTGGGAAGGATAAGACTGGTAAAATGCTGGGCATACCAGGGATGGATGCAACCTGTGCCTGTAAAACCAAATACCACTCCCCCACCCGGAGTAGATTATGATATGTGGCTTGGCCCCGCACCACAGCGGCCATTTAATGAGAACAGGTTTCATTTCAACTTCCGCTGGTTCTGGGATTATGCAGGCGGGTTGATGACAGACTGGGGCGTGCACGAAATAGATATTGCACTTTATGCCATGGGAGCAAAAGCTCCTAAGTCCATATTGGCATCGGGTGGTAAATTTGCATATCCGGATGATGCTTCAGAAACACCAGATACCCTGCAAACCGTTTACGAATATGAAGATTTCAATCTCTTATGGGAACATGCAACCGGAATTGACGGTGGAAATTACGGGAGAAGTGAAGGTATTGCGTTTATAGGAAATAAAGGGACCATGGTAGTAAACCGTGGCGGCTTGGAAGTTATCCCGGAAACTGAACAGAAGGATGGTGCACGAGTGGATAAACTGGAAAAAGTTGGTTTACAAAAACCTGTAGGTGAAGCCCTGGAAAAACATTCCAGAAATTTCATAACCGCCATAAAAGAAAATGATCCATCCATCCTTAAGTGCGGAATAGAAACCGGTAGTGTGGCGGCTATTAATGCACATATGGGAAATATTGCTTACAAAACCGGCAGAAAGCTACATTGGAATGAAGCCGAAGGCGCATTTACAAATGACAGTGAGGCCAATGAACTTGTGAAAGCACATTATCATAATGGCTGGGAATTACCTACAATATAGTTGATGTAGTACTGCCAACCTGAAACAATGAATATCAAAAAAGCCTTTTCATAATCTGAAAAGGCTTTTTTATTTTTAATTAAGTTGCTGAAATTAATGGTTCAGCTCTTCTTCATCTGGTTGCAAAGGAACATTTTGAGGAACAAAATCCTGTCCCGGTATTACATATTCTCCGTTTTCATTTGTCTTACTGTAATCGTAAGACCAACGGTACACGTGAGGGATTGGTCCGGGCCAGTTTCCGTGAATATGTTCCACCGGTGTTGTCCATTCAAGAGTGTTCGATTTCCATGGGTTTTGAGTTGCTCTTTTTCCGAAGAACATAGAACTGAAGAAGTTGTAAAGGAAAACCAGTTGTATTGCAGCAGTTATAATAGCAAATACAGTGATGAGCACGTTCAAATCTGCAAGGTCATCAAAGTATGGGAATGCTGTATTGTCATAATAACGTCTTGGTAAACCTGCCATTCCAACGAAGTGCATTGGGAAGAATACCCCATAAGCACCAATGGAAGTCACCCAGAAGTGAACATATCCCATATTCTTATTCATCATTCTACCAAACATTTTAGGATACCAGTGGTATACCCCGGCAAGAAGACCATAAAGCGCAGAGATTCCCATTACCAGGTGAAAGTGAGCAATAACGAAATATGTATCGTGAACGTTAATATCCAGGGTACTGTCCCCAAGGATGATCCCGGTAAGACCCCCTGTAATAAAAGTGGATACAAAACCTATAGAGAAAAGCATCGCAGGATTTAACTGCAGGTTACCCTTCCACAAGGTAGTGATCCAGTTAAATGCTTTTACAGCAGATGGAATCGCGATCAATAATGTTGTAAAGGTGAATACAGATCCAAGGAACGGGTTCATTCCCGATACGAACATATGGTGACCCCATACGATTGTTGAAAGGAATGCAATTGCGAGGATAGATGCTACCATCGCTCTGTATCCAAAAATCGGTTTACGTGCATTGGTTGCCATGATCTCAGATACCAGACCCATCGCCGGTAAGATCACAATATAAACTTCCGGGTGTCCAAGGAACCAGAATAAGTGTTCAAACAATACCGGGGAGCCTCCCTGGTGTGCAAGAACCTCTCCTTTTAAATAAATATCACTAAGGAAGAAAGAAGTACCAAAACTTCTGTCCATAATAAGCATAAGCGCTGCTGAAAGTAATACCGGGAAGGAAACCACTCCTATGATCGCGGTTACAAAGAATGCCCAGATTGTAAGTGGCAACCTTGTCATAGACATTCCTGGTGTTCTAAGGTTGATCACCGTAACTATATAGTTAAGTGACCCTAGAAGCGAGGATGCAATGAAAATAGCCATAGACACCAACCACAAGGTCATACCAAGACCTGATCCACCAATAGCTTCAGGAAGGGCACTTAAAGGCGGATAAATAGTCCAACCGGCAGATGCTGGTCCCGCTTCAACAAAAAGGGAACCTAACATTATAACACTGGAAAGGAAAAACAACCAGTAGGAAACCATATTCAGGAATCCGGACGCCATATCCCTTGCTCCAATTTGAAGGGGGATAAGCAGGTTACTAAATGTTCCACTTAATCCGGCGGTCAATACAAAGAATACCATAATGGTACCGTGAATGGTAACAAGTGCAAGGTAAACTTCCGGTGACATTACTCCTCCGGGAGCCCATTTTCCAAGCAGTGCCTCAAAGATCCAGAAGGACTCTCCGGGCCACGCAAGCTGCATTCTAAATAGTACGGACATTGCGATACCCACAATTCCCATTATCAAACCTGTGATAAGATATTGCTTGGCAATCATCTTATGGTCTGTACTGAAAATATATTTTGTAATAAAGGTTTCTTTATGATGATGCCCATGATCATCATGTGCGTGATCTATTGGTGTGTGTCCTACTGCTGCTGACATATCTTTAAATCTTTATCTTTTATTTAATTTTTTACCTGAGCTACATCTCCTTCATTCTGAACTTCTCCAGGCGCAGGATCATTTTGTTTCTGCATTTGGTCTATGGTTTCACTGAATCTTGATTGTTGAGCCATCCAGGAATTGAATTCCTCTTCAGTCTCTACAACAATTTTCATTTGCATGTTGTAATGAGCAACACCACATATCTTGTTACATAATAAGTAATATTCAAATTGATCATAATCTGCCAGCTCTTCACCTGCAGCTGCTCTTTCGCTTCTTATACCCTGAATCCTTTCAACCTTTTCTTTCATATATTCAGTCTCCCTGATCTCTGCAGAAGTTACAGTAGGAGTAAAAGAGAACTGGGTAGTCATTCCCGGCACCACATTCATTTGTGCGCGGAAGTGTGGGAAATAAGCTGAATGAAGTACATCCTGGGACCTGAATTTAAAGATCACGGGCCTATCCACAGGAAGGTGAAGTTCTGCGGCTACAACATCATCAAATGCATAAGGGTCGCTCATATCCACACCCATACTGTTTGCCCCTTCAATAAAACGAACGTTGGCTTTTCCAAGAGTATTATCCTCTCCTGCATAACGGGCCTCCCATCCAAACTGCCTTGCATATATTTCAATTACAAGAGCATCTGAATTTTCATCATCTATATTCATTATACTGGACCAGGTAAATAGCCCATAGATGATTAATCCCGCAAGTACAATTACCGGAATTATAGTCCAGATAAATTCCAATTTATCATTATCTGCAAAGAATAAAGCTCTTTGGCCCTTTCTTCCCTTATATTTAAAAGCAAACCAGTGAAGAAGTCCCTGCGTTATAACCTGTACAAACATAATTACCGCAAGAGAGATCCACATTAGGGTATCATACTCAATTCCATGTTCTGAAGAAGCTGCCGGTAAAGCGCGGTCACTAAAATACCAGAAGCAATAAAGCATACCCAGGTAAAAGGCAATTCCAAAGGCCAGCATTAAATTCCCGTGCGTCTTATTATCCTTATCATTGGCTACCTGTGAGGTATCAATAGAATTAGTATCCCTGGATAACTGGAAGATCTTCGTCAACTGCCAGATAGTTATCGCAAAGAGGGCAACTACTATTATGATTAAAAATACTGTCATTGTATGATTTCTATTTTAAACAATTTTTTTTAGTAATGAAAATGTTCACTTTCCTTAATAAAAGGGTTTCTTTTTGGCAACAAAGGCGCTTTGGTTAATGCCGTAAAAACTACAAAAATAAACAATCCGCCAAAGAAAAGTAAGGAACTTATCTCAGATAATCCAATGAACCATGAAGCACCAACTGTAGCAGGCATTACCATCACATATATATCTATATAATGTCCAAATAGAATTACCAGTCCCGTCATAACCACAAACCAGTTAACACGTTTAAAGTCACTGTTCATAAGAAGTAATACAGGGAAAAGGAAGTTAAGTACAACCATTCCAAAGAACAGGATGCCGTAATCTTCTATCCTCGACACAAAGTATGTTACCTCTTCCGGAATGTTGGAGTACCAGATAAGCATAAATTGTGAGAACCAAAGGTAGGTCCAGAATATACTAATCCCGAACATAAACTTCGCAAGGTCATGTATGTGACTGTCATTCACAAAAGGTAAAAACCCTCTGGATTTAAGATAGATTGATACCAATGCTATCATTGTAATTCCAGAAACAAACATACTTGCAAACACATACCATCCAAATAAAGTACTAAACCAGTGTGGGTCAAGGCTCATTATCCAGTCCCAGGACATCATAGATTCTGTTACTATAAAGAATACAAGGAATCCTGCAGCAAGTTTAAAGTTCTTTTTGAAATAATACAGATCATTAGGTTCCGCCTCATCAAGCCTGTTGGAATTCCTCACAAGGAAATGCCTGAAAATAGCCCAACCTGCAATATATATAGCTGCTCTTATTAAAAAGAAAGGAACATTAAGATAACCTGATTTATTTCTAATAATCGCATCATTTTCCACCACTTCTGGATCCATCCAAATGAACATATGGTTCAAGTGTAGCCCGGAAAGAACTAATAATACAAAAATGATCACACCACCAGGCAGTAGATAGGCAGTTATCCCTTCCATTACCCTGAAAAGTACAGGAGACCACCCAGATTGTGAAGCCCATTGAATAGCGTAAAAAACCAGTGCACCTAACGGGATCATAAAAAAGAAAAATGCCGCAACGTACAACGCCGCCCAGGGCTTATTCTGTAATTGATGTAAAATATGCTCGTAGTGCTCATTTTCGTGATCATCTACATTTGTTCCCAGCTGGGTACTGTTTTCATCTGTACGCTCCGTATGCAATTCATGTTCAGAGGGAACAAACTCTAAACCTGTTGCATCATCTTCGGAAAGATCACTTTTAAGCTGTCCCGGAGCAGCATGGGTTTCCCCGTGCCCATCTTGAGAGGCTACCATTTCCTTTACCTCTTCTATAGAAGACGGTGCAACTATAAATCCAATGGCCAACCCAATGAGACCTACAGCCATTAGGATAATAGAAAATAATTTTAATTTACTGGATAGCGTGTACATATTTAATATATCTAGATGCTGTTATTCTTAGTTTTGATTTTCCTGCCCGTCATTATTCGTAGAAGAATCATTGTCTTCTGAATCCTGATTGCGTTCAGGACCCTGATCACTTCCTGAAAGCTGATCCTTCTCCTCATTCACTGCCGGGATAAGATTTTCCATTTGTCCTTCTTGCTGCTCAGTTGTTTCTTCATCAAAAGCTCTTTCCTCACCTCCCTGCAGGTTATTCTTAAGGTTCATCACATAGTGATCTATAAGCCATCTCTCATCTATTGACGTTTGAGAAGCATAAGATCCCATAGCATTAAGACCATAATACATTACGTGGTAAACACTTCCCTCTGTAATATCCCTTCCTTCATCATCAAACCTTGGGATACCAAGTATCTTCTCACGCTGTACAAGTATTCCCTGACCGTCTCCTTCGTCTCCGTGGCATACTGCACAGTAAATAGTATATAATTGTCTTCCTGCTGCAATATTACCTTCAGTATATGGAAGCGGATTTGTTAATTCTGCTTTTGCAGACTGATAACCTTCCTGGCTGTTTTCATAGTCATAAGGCTTCCATCCTCTTGGAACAGATCCTTCTGCCGGCAATAAAGCTTCCTGCCCATCCAAAAAGATATCATATTCCCCATATGGTTCATAAGGTATTGGTTCGTACATATCTGGGAAGTACTGATAATTGGGCCTGGAATCATCAAAACAGGATACAGCGCTCAATGCCAATACGAATAACAAGGATTTCTTAAATAAACTTTTCATTGGGTTTATTTGTTATCAATTAATTTAATTTCAGATGCTCCCGTCTGGTAAAGGAAATCTGTTAGATCTTTTGTATTGTGGTTTGCAACTTCTATCTCCATAAGAAAATGGTCATCTGTAGTCCTTACATCCGGATTTTCAGCAGCTTTAAATGGCCACAGTCTACTTCTAAGGAAGAAGGTGATCACCATAAGGTGGGCTGCAAAAAATACCGTTAATTCAAACATAATAGGAACAAACGCAGGCATATTTTGAAGGAAAGAAAAACTTGGCTTTCCTCCAATATCCATTGGCCAGTCCTGAATCATCATATAATTCATCATGACAACAGATACTACAAAACCAACTATTCCATACATAAAAGATGTAATAGCCAGCCTGGTTGGGGCCAACCCCATTGCCTTATCAAGTCCGTGAACTGGAAAAGGAGTATAGATCTCGCCTATATGATACCGGGCGTCACGCACCTGCTTTACAGCCTGTAATAGCAAGTCGTCATCTGTATAAAGAGCGTGTATAACTTTAGATGCCATTAGTTTTTGTTTTTAAGTTGGTTTGCCTTAGCGATCCATTCTTCATATTTACCTTCTATAGAGAAATCTTCTATAATGGTATCCAGCAATTCAAAATCGTCCCGGGTAAGGTTGCTTACCTGCTCATAGGTGTAGATGCCTAATTGATGAAGTCTTTGCTCCATTAACGGCCCAACCCCTTCAAGTTTTTGAAGATCATCTGCACTTTGAACCGCAGGATCATACACTCCTATGCGCCTTAGCATCTCATCTATCCTGTCACGGTTTACTTCAAGGTTGATAAGTCCCTCTGCATTTACCGTAGGTTCACGTCTGTTATCATTAGCAGGATCATCCTTTCTTACCAACCCATCTGCAGTGTTGGCTGCCGGCTCTCTTACAACGGGATTGTAATGATCTACGTGGTCCCCATGTTCTGCTCTGAGTCTTTTATATTTTGCTCCTGAAGATTTAAGAATGGTCTTCACCTCTGCCTGTGCAATTACAGGGAAACTACGTGCATATAAAAGGAATAACACGAAGAAGAATCCTATAGTTCCAATGAAAATCCCTATATCAACAAAAGTTGGAGAGAACATAGTCCAGGAAGATGGAAGGTAATCTCTGTGAAGCGATGTTACAATGATCACAAATCTTTCAAACCACATTCCAATGTTTACAACAATAGAGATAAAGAAGGAGAACATAATACTTGTACGTAGTTTCTTGAACCACATAAACTGTGGAGAGAAAACGTTACAGGTCATCATTGCCCAGTATGCCCACCAGTAAGGTCCGGTTGCACGGTTAAGGAATGCGTACTGCTCGTACTCCACCCCGGAATACCAGGCAACAAATAATTCAGTGATATAAGCTACCCCCACGATAGAACCGGTGATCATAATTACTATGTTCATCAATTCAATATGCTGTATGGTAATATAATCCTCAAGGTTGGACACTTTTCTCATAATGATCAAAAGCGTGTTCACCATTGCGAATCCAGAGAATACTGCTCCTGCAACGAAATAAGGTGGAAATATCGTGGTATGCCATCCCGGGATCACCGAGGTAGCAAAGTCAAAAGATACAATTGTGTGTACAGAAAGTACAAGAGGAGTTGCCAAACCAGCAAGTACAAGAGACACCTCTTCAAAACGCTGCCAGTCCTTTGCTCTACCGCTCCATCCAAAACTCAGGATTCCGTAGATCCTTTTTTGGAAAGGTTTTACAGCCCTGTCACGAATCATCGCGAAATCCGGCAATAAACCTGTCCACCAGAAAACAAGTGAAACAGACAAATAAGTTGAGATCGCGAATACGTCCCAAAGAAGTGGAGAGTTAAAGTTTACCCAAAGAGAACCAAATTGGTTTGGAATAGGCAATACCCAGTATGAAAGCCATGGACGACCCATGTGAATAATTGGGAATAAACCTGCCTGCATTACAGAGAAAATAGTCATCGCCTCTGCAGAGCGGTTAATAGCCATTCTCCATTTCTGGCGGAACAGGAGTAATACTGCAGAAATCAAGGTTCCTGCGTGACCAATCCCTACCCACCAAACGAAGTTAGTAATATCCCAGGCCCAACCTACGGTCCTGTTTAATCCCCAAACTCCAATTCCTGTAGAAACAGTATAAATTATACAACCTAAACCCCAAAGAAACGCGATAAGTGCGATCGAAAAAACGATCCACCAGGATTTATTGGCCTTCCCTTCAACCGGTGCAACCACATCCATGGTAACATCGTGATAGGATTTATCGCCGGTAACAAGAGGCTTTCGTATAGGTGCTTCGTAATGAGACATATCCTTATATAATTGATTCTTTAGTTAATTGATTAAGCTTCAGATGTATTTCTAATCTTGGTTTGATACATCACATTTGGTTTTGTTCCAACATATTCAAGAACATGGTACATCCTTTCATTCTCTCTCTGCTCATACACCACGCTGGTTTCATCATTCACATCTCCAAATACGATCGCACCTTTATCACACGCAAGTGAACAAGCGGTTTCAAATTCATCTCCCTGTATGGCACGGCCCTCACGCTTAGCATCAAGAATAGTTTTCTGGGTTTTTTGGATACATAAAGAACATTTCTCCATAACTCCACGGGAACGAACTGTAACATCCGGATTCAACACCATACGACCAAGATCATTATTCATGTGGTAATCGAACTCATCATTTTTGTTGTATCTAAACCAGTTGAACCTTCTCACTTTGTAAGGACAGTTGTTTGCACAGTAACGGGTTCCTACACAACGGTTGTAAACCATTTGGTTTTGACCCTGGCGACCGTGCATTGTAGCTGCTACAGGACATACAGTCTCACAAGGAGCGTGATTACAGTGCTGGCAAAACATTGGCTGGAATACTACCTGCGGATTCTCTGCAGCGTTCTCAAGCTCTCCAAACTGGCTCAATGAGTCGCCAAGTCCGGCCATGTTTTCTTTCTTATTGATATCATCTGCAAAGGTATCTTCTGAAGAGTAGTACCTGTCAATTCTCATCCAGTGCATATCCCTGAACTTTCTCACTTCCTTTTTACCCACAACAGGGACATTATTCTCTGCGTGACAGGCAATAACACAGGCACCACAACCGGTACAGGCGTTAAGGTCAATAGACATATTGAAGTGATGACCCTGGGTACGGTCAAATCCATCCCAAAGATCTACATCTGGTGAAGTTACCGGGGTCTCAATGTGATTAAGGGAAACCTGTGGCATTTTGTTCCATACATGGGCATCTTTTGTATTAAAGATCTCCAGAGTGGTTTCCTTAATTATATCTCCTCTTCCCATTAAGGTAGTATGAAGCTGTAAACAGGCAAACTCGTGCGTACCGCCTACTTTTTCTATACCTACATTCTGGAATGAGCTAAAATTCTTATAAAGTGGATAAGCATTAACACCTACCTGCATTTCTTCCTGGATCCCTTCCTTTTTGCCATATCCAAGAGCAAGAGCAATTGTTCCTTTTGCCTGTCCCGGCTGAATATATACTGGAACCTTTTCCAGAACAGTGTCACCTACTGTCAACCTCACATAGCTTCCGTTTAGTCCACCATCTGAGGCATGAGTATTTACAAGGCCAAGCTCTTCAGCATCTGCCTTGGACATCTTCACATAATTATCCCAGGAAGCCCTGGTAATTGGATCCGGAAATTCCTGCAACCATGGATTATTGGCCTGTTGCCCGTCTCCCATACCAACAGAAGTATAAAGTTCGAGTTCTAACCCGGAACCGGCTTCTCCTCCTGCTAAATTTCTTGAGGCGGTAGCGTCATTAATTCTTTGAGGAGCAGTTGCACCTGTGTTTGCAATAGGATCTGTACCTGCAGGCTTACTGGCTTCAAAAGCACCGTCATGAAGCGCATCTGCCCACGACAAATCTCCAAGGGACCCTTCCCAGGTTTCCCTTATATAATCATAATACGAAACCGTATTATTATTCCATCTTAGAAGGCATTCCTGAAACTGTCTTGTATCAAATAAAGGCCTAATGGTTGGCTGCATTAAAGAAAACTTTTCTGCAGTTAACTGGATATCACCCCAACTCTCAAGATAATGAGGAGTTGCAGCAACATAGTTACAAAGAAGTGCTGTTTCATCTTCCTTCATAGAAAATGCAACAGACATTTCTACATTCTTAAGTCCTTCAGCAAATTCATCGGCATTTGGCAAGCTGTACGCAGGATTAACACCCGCGATCAATATAGCTCCTATCCTACCTGCATTCATATCCTCCACAAGGCGTTGGACTTCAGCAGCATTACCCTGTCTTGTTGTTCTTGGATTATTTGTATCCATCACGCTACTTCCAAGAGCTTCGTTTATGGATAAAACAAGCGACTGCGCATTGGCATCCGGAATTCCGGTTACAACCACTGCTCTGGCTCCGGAGCGTCTTAATTGTGTTGCAGCCTTTACAACCGCGTCATCTACTCTTGATGGCAAATTACTACTGGCTGAACCACCGGCAATATAACCATGTAATGCAGCAAGAACTTCTCTTTGCTGTGAAAGAGTTACAGGAACCCGCTTATCTGCACTCGCCCCTGTTAAAGACATAGTGGACTCAAACTGTACGTGACGGGACATCCTGCCATTTTGAGGAACTCGTCCACGAGCATAAGCAGCATCATAGCCACCGCCTGCCCAGTCCCCAAGGAAATCGGCACCTACAGAAACTATAGTTTCTGCCTGAGAAAAATCATAATTTGGTAATGCTCTGCGACCATATCTGGACTCAAAAGCATTTAGTGCAGCATCTTCAGAAACTGTATCATATACAACATGTCTCACATTCCCGTACTGCTGGGAAAATTCATTTATTAATTTTGATGTAGAAGGGCTGGCAAATGTTTGAGTAAGAATTGCTATCTCACCAGACACATTATTCAAACCATCTGTTACCTCGCGGTCAAATTGCTCCCACGATACAACCTCCTTATTAGCAAGAGGTCTTTTTAATCTTTTACTGTCATATAATGAAAGTACAGATGCCTGTACTCGTGCATTTGCACCTTTACCTGCAAGAGTATTGTTTTCAATCTTGATTGGACGTCCCTCACGGGTTCTCACCAATACGCCGGCAAAATCAAATCCATCTGCTATAGTAGTGGCGTAAAAATTCGCAACTCCGGGCACAATCCTTTCAGGTTGTACAACATAAGGAATAGATCTTATCACGGGACCTTCACAGGCCGCAAGGGAAGCTGCAGCTGTACTAAATCCAACGTACTTTAAAAAGTCACGACGAGAAGTTGTAGAACCTTCCAGTGATTCCTTATCTCCAAGAAATTCATCTGTAGGTATTTCTTCTGCAAATTCTTTTTGCTGGAGCGCCTCAACAACAGAGCTTGTTTCTTTAAGCTCTTCAACACTTTGCCAGTATTTCTTGTTTGATGACATATATATGATATTACTTCTTTAATTAATTAATAGTGGCATTTCATACACTCAATACCACCCATTTGGGCAACAGTAAGCGTTTCAACACCGTATTTTTGGGATAATTCGCTATGGATTTTTTCGTAATATTCATTACCCTCCATTTTAACATCGGTTTCCCTGTGACAATTTATACACCACCCCATGGTCAATGGCGCATCCTGATACATGATCTCCATTTCCTCAACAGGACCGTGACAGGTTTGACAAGCTATACCACCTACCTCTACGTGTTGAGAGTGGTTGAAGTAAGCAAAGTCTGGTAAGTTATGTATACGAACCCATTTCACAGGCTCCTCTTCCCCTGTGTAAGCCTGAGCTGCAGGATCCCATCCAACAGCAGCATATAATTTCTGAATTTCTTTATCATAGAAATCCTTGCTGTATTCCTCTGTTGCAGTTTCCTCTGCCACCTCACCTATAGATTTATGACAGTTCATACAAACATTCAAAGAAGGAATTCCTGAAGTTTTAGAAACTCTTGCTGAAGAGTGACAGAATTTACATTCTATTTGATTGTCACCTGCGTGGATCTTATGCGAAAAATGAATAGGCTGCACTGGCTGATATCCCTGATCTATACCTACCTGCATAAAGTAACCGTACATTGCATAACCAGCAACAAGCAACAAGATAACAGAGGTAACAAGTACAAGAAATTGATTTTGAACAAATGATCTCCAAATTGGAGTTCTCTTTTCCCTCACCGGCAATTCTACGCCGCTGGCAGTTGCAAATCTTCTAAGGGTTTTGTTAACCAGGAAAAGTATTGCAAGAAGCATTAATAAAACAAAAGCAAGGATTCCAAGAACTATATCTGTCGAAACCCCACCCGTTCCACCACCTGCACCGGCGGCATCTGCTCCGGGTTGTTTAGCTTCCGGCACCTTTTTAGGTTCGCTGGTGTAAGCAAGGATATTATCAATATCTGCATCGCTTAATTGAGGAAATGGAGGCATAGCCACCTGGTTGTACTCATTATATATAGCAATAGCATCTGCATCACCGGAGTTAATTAGAGCCTGACTATTTCTAATCCAGTCCCGTAACCACTGTTGATCTCTCTTAGTAGCAACATCTCTAAGAGGCGGTCCAATTGAATTTGCATCCATCTTGTGACACGCTGCACAAAGAGAATTGAATAAATTCTTTCCTGCAGCAGCATCTGCCCCATCCGGAACAGCTTCCTGATTTGATTCCTGCATACCGGCAACATCTTCCTGCGGATCTGCCTGATCACCTGGAACTGAAGAGTCTTGCGCTAAAATCAGGGTGTTAAATGAGAGAATAAACGAAATACTTAATACAAGTATTCGAGTGGCTGAATGGCGGAATTTCACCTTTTTCATATTGTAAGTTGAATTAGCATCTTTTTTTTGGCACGATAATAGAAATAATTAAACACATCGCGCCCCTAAAATTCAGCGACAAAAGTAACACTTAAAGTCGATTTGGAAAATGTTAGCTTCATGTTAACCAATAATTTATATTTGTTCTAAATAATAAATTCAGGCTTATTTGAGTTATAGTTTTTACTTTTACCAAAACTTTTATAAATGAGAATATTAACTACCAGAAACTGTTTGTTTACCGCTGTCATCGTTGCAGCATTTCAATTTTCCGCACATTCCCAAAATGCAAATGTGAATGTACAACAAAACGAATTGATACCTGAACTACTGGAGGAGAAAGCAAAACTAACAAAAGACGGGAAACTGGGTGAACGTTACCAGATCCAATTATATTATGGCGATAACAAATCTGCCAGTGATATAATCAAGAATTTCCGTACAAAATATAATAATTGGCCATCCCAAATCATATATGAGACTCCCAATTATAAAGTTTGGGTTGGAAATTTCAGGAACAGGCTGGAGGCAGACAGAGCTTTGCTAAAAGTTAAACAGGATTACCCCTCAGCATTTATCCCCAAACCTCAGAGAGGATAACAATTAAAGCTTAAAAAAGCTATAAAAAAAAGAGGCTACACGTTTGTGCAGCCTCTTTTTTTATTGAAAATATTTGAATTACTTCTTCATCTTTTTCTTCACAGCAACTTCCTGGTATCCTTCAATTACATCACCTTCTTTAATGTCGTTGTAATTCTTGATTTGCATACCACAGTCATATCCTTTGGAAACCTCTTTAACATCATCCTTAAATCGCTTAAGAGAGGTTAGCTCTCCTGTAAATACAACAACACCATCACGTATCAATCTAATTCCGTTGTTACGGAAGATCTTACCAGATGTTACCATACAACCTGCAATAGTTCCAATTTTGGATATCTTGAAAGTTTCACGGATCTCTGCTGTACCTGTGATCTCTTCTTTCATCTCCGGAGACAACATTCCCTCCATTGCATCTCTAAGATCGTTAATTGCGTCATAGATAATAGAGTATAATCTCACATCTATTTCTTCCTTGTCTGCAAGTTGTCTTGCATTTCCGGCAGGTCTCACGTTAAATCCAATTATAACAGCATCTGAGGCTGAAGCCAGCAACACATCACTCTCTGTAATTGGTCCTACACCTTTATGTATGATATTAACCTGAATCTCTTCTGTAGATAGTTTCTGGAAACTGTCTGTTAACGCTTCTACAGATCCATCTACATCACCCTTAAGGATAATATTAATTTCTTTAAAGTCTCCAAGAGCTATACGTCTTCCTATTTCATCCAGCGTTATGTGACGTTGAGTTCTTACAGATTGTTCTCTCTGTAACTGGGTACGTCTGGCAGCAACATCTTTTGCCTCTCGCTCATCCAGCATCACTTTAAATTTATCTCCCGCTTGTGGCGCACCATCAAGACCGAGTATGGAAACCGGGGTAGCAGGTCCTGCGACCGCCACATCTTTACCACGTTCATCCTGCATTGCCTTAACTTTACCACTATGCCTTCCAGCCAGTACATAATCTCCAATTTTAAGAGACCCTTCCTGAACCAGGATAGTAGAAACATAACCTCTTCCTTTATCAAGGAAAGCTTCCACAACAGTACCTTTTGCAGGTTTATTAGGGTTTGCCTGCAGCTCAAGGATCTCTGCTTCAAGAAGTACTTTTTCAAGTAGTTCCTTAACACCCATTCCTGTTTTTGCAGATATATCATGAGACTGGATCTTACCTCCCCAGTCCTCAACCAACAGGTTCATTCCCGCCAGCTTTTCTTTAATTTTTTCAGGATTTGCAGTTGGAAGATCAGATTTATTGATCGCAAATACAATGGGCACTCCTGCCGCCTGTGCGTGAGAGATTGCCTCTTTTGTTTGCGGCATCACATCATCATCTGCCGCGATCACGATGATCGCAATATCTGTTACCTGTGCACCCCTGGCCCTCATCGCGGTAAACGCTTCGTGACCCGGTGTATCAAGGAATGCTATTTTTTGTCCATTTTCAAGCTCTACCCCATAAGCACCTATATGCTGGGTAATACCACCGCTTTCACCGGCAATTACATTTTCCTTACGAATATAATCCAGTAAGGAAGTCTTACCGTGGTCAACGTGCCCCATAACTGTAACAATAGGGGCTCTTGGCTTAAGATCTTCTGGATTCTCTTCCTCTTCAGTTGTAACCTCCTCAATATCTGCTGAGACAAATTCTACTTCATAGTCGAATTCTTCAGCAACAATTGAAAGGGTTTCTGCATCCAGTCTCTGGTTCATCGTAACCATCATACCAAGTGACATACAAGCTGATATAATCTTGGTAACCGGAACATCCATCATAGTAGCAACCTCACTTACAGTAACAAATTCTGTTACTTTAAGGATCTTGCTGTCTGTTTCCTGCTGTGCAAGATCATCTTCAGATCTTTGACGGTGCTGGTCCCTTTTATCTCTACGATATTTGGCTCCTTTACCTTTACCGGTTTTACCCTGAAGTTTTTCAAGGGTTTCCCGTATTTGCTTTTGCACTTCTTCTTCGCTAGGCTCTTCTTTAGCCATAGCAGGTCTTGCGGGTTTTTTACCTCCCTTACCACCTCTGGCAGCGGCTCCTGCGGCACCGGGTGCTGCAGTTCCTCCTTTTACATCCTTGCTAATTCTGCGACGTCTCTTCTTGCGTTTTTCCTTTTCCTTGTCGTCTGCAGCTTTTTTCTCGTCTTTCTTCTTAACAGGTTTTTTGAACTGAGAAAGATCAATTTTCTCACCTGTAAAATTAGGACCGTTAAGCTTGGTATATTTTGTACGAATGGTATCTCCTTCACCTTCCTGTTCTGCCGGTTTTTCACCTTCAGTAGTCGGCGGGGTTTCTTCTTTTGCCACAGGAGTTTCCGGTTTCTCTGCCGGCACTTCTACTTTTTCTTCTTCTACGGGAGCTTTTTCCTCTACAACCGGCTTCTCCTCTTTAGGTGCTACCGGTTTAGGAGCTTCATTAGTTTCTTTTGCTTTTGGTTCCTCTTCTTCTTTAGCAACTACAGGTACTTCCTGTGGCACTTCCGGTTTTAGAGTTTCTTTTGGCTGTTCAACCTCTGCAGGTTTTTCCGGCTTCTTATCCAGATCTATTTTACCTACCTGTTTTGGGCCTTCAAGTTTTGTTCTGGCACTTATGACATCCTGCTGCTTCTGCTCTGCTTTCTTCTTGTCTTCCAACTCCCTCTCACGGGCCATACGCAACTCCTCTTTCTCCTTACGCTTCTCCTCTCCTACTTCTTTGGAAGCTACCTTTTTGCTTTTATCTGTTTGAAATTCATCAAAAAGCACCTGGTAAACCTCTTCAGAAATTTTGGTGGTAGGACGCGCTTCAATGTCGTGACCTTGAGAATTTAAAAATTCCACAGCACGATCTAGCGAAATATTGAATTCACGTAGTACCTTGTTTAATCGCATTGTTTTTGCTTCAGCCATAAATTGCCTCTAAATTACCTCTTAAATTATTATTCTGCGTTTATATAAATAAACAAATTTTATTCTTCAAATTCTTCACGCAATACCTGGATCACATCCCGTATTGTTTCTTCCTCAAGATCTGTACGACGTACAAGATCATCCACATCCTGTTCCAAAATACTCTTGGCAGTATCTAATCCTATTTTAGCAAACTCGGCTATTACCCAGTCTTCAATCTCATCTGCAAACTCTCTCAACTCAACATCTTCCTCACCACCATCTCTAAATACGTCTATCTCATAACCTGTAAGCTGGCCTGCAAGGCGTATATTATGACCTCCCCGTCCTATTGCTTTGGAAACTTCCTCCGGCTTAAGCATTACTTCTGCACGTTTGTTTTCCTCATCCAGTTTAATAGAAACTATTTTTGCCGGACTAAGCGCACGGGTAATAAATAACTGGTCATTGCTTGTATAGTTTATTACATCTATATTTTCATTGCCCAATTCCCTCACAATACTGTGTATCCTTGACCCTTTCATCCCCACACATGCTCCAACAGGATCAATCCTGTCATCATAAGAATCTACAGCTACTTTTGCTTTTTCACCGGGAATACGCACTACTTTTTTAACGGTAATAAGCCCGTCAAAAACCTCAGGAATTTCCTGTTCAAATAACTTCTCCAGGAAAACAGGGGCAGTACGGGACATTATAATTTGCGGCTTGCTTCCTTTAAGCTCAACACTCTCTATAACCCCTCTAACATTCTCACCTTTTCTAAAGAAATCTGATGGAATTTGCCTGTCTTTTGGAAGTATGATCTCATTCCCCTCGTCATCCAGCAATATGATTGCACGATGACGAATATGATGAACCTCTGCTGTATATATTTCGCCTTCAAGATCTTTAAAGTGCTTATATATATTAGTATTATCATGTTCGTGGATCTTTGCGATCAAATTTTGACGCAACGCCAGAATAGATCTTCTTCCTAGATCTATTAATTTAACTTCTTCAGATACATCTTCCCCAACTTCAAAATCAGGCTCGATCTTTCTTGCCTCGCTTAGGGAAATTTCCTGATTTGGATCTTCCACCTCTCCATCTGCCACCACAACCCTGTTTCTCCAGATCTCAAGATCTCCTTTATCAGGGTTTACAATAATGTCAAAGTTATCATCTTCACCATACTTCTTTTTCAAAGCACTTCTAAATACATCCTCTAAGATCGCCATTAAGGTAACCCGATCTATTAATTTGTCGTCTTTAAATTCTGAAAAAGACTCAATCAAGGCGATATTTTCCATATCAAAAAATTATTAAAATGTTATAACAACCACAGCTTTTTCAATCTCCTGAAATGCTATTGTTGCTGCTTTATCCACTGTTATTTTCCCTTTGCCAACAGGCTTGGGCTCTCTTGCTTGCCACTCCAGGCTTATACCCTCTTCATCTACGGCAATCAAATTTCCTTCAAATTTATTGGAATTTGTTCGGACTTCAAGTGTTCTACCAATATTTTTCCTGAACTGTCGGGGGAATTTTAATGGCTCTGTTACTCCGGCCGATGTAACTTCCAGGGAAAAATCCAGTTCATCCTGGTCAAGGTCATTCTCGATCTTGCGGCTTACCGCAATACAATCGTTCACAGCCACTCCTTCATCCCCGTCTATCACTACAAGAATATGATTTTGATCACTGATATTAAGGGAAATTAAAAACAAGGAATCATTCTCTTCAAAGGCTTCCTTCAGCAAATTCTCTACTCGCTCCTGCAACATATATTTTATAAAAAGAGGGGACTTTTCGTCCCCTCGCTGTAAATTTTTCGTTCCAACGCTGCAAAGATAACAAATTTTTCCCAAATTTAAAACCTGCGACTAAATGAAATTTTATTTGTAAATTTAATAAAACAATCAATTCCAAGCTGTTATCATGAAGAGAATCCTGGTTCCTACAGATTTTTCTGAGCAGGCCGAGTATGCGCTCAAAGTAGCCGCACAAATGGCAAGAAAATTTAATGGTGAGATTTTTTTATTGCACATGCTGGAACTTCCCATGCACCTGGTAGGAGGCGCTGCCGCTAGTGGCAGTGGGGTTGGAGGCGGAGCCAGCCAAAGTCTTCCGGAAGCTCTGTATTTCATGAAACTTGCTAAAAAACGCTTTAGCGAGATCATGAAGGAACCTTATCTCAAGGATATAAAAGTACATGAAACCGTAGAATTTCATCAGGCTTTTGATGGGATTATGGAGGTAAGTGAAAAACATAATTGTGATATGATAATTATGGGATCCCATGGGGCGACCGGTTTTAAAGAAATGTTCATAGGCTCTAATACTGAAAAAGTTGTGAGAAATTCTACTATTCCTGTTCTCGTCATAAAAAATGAACACAAAGAATTTAATATAAAAGATTTTGTTTTTGCGACAGACTGTGACCTGGACAACAAACATACCCTCCGAGAGGCTAAAAGTTTTGCTGAAAAAATTCAGGCACGCCTTCATTTGGTTTACATCAACACCGCCAATAATTTTATGACGCATAACGATGCCCAGCAGTGTTTAAACGATTTTGTGGAAGGTGAGGATAAAGACTTCACCCTTAACATCTACAATGATGTAACTGTAGAAAATGGGATCTTAAATTTCGCCCGAAGTATTAACGCTGGACTTATAGGGATAAGCACCCATGGTAGAAAAGGCATCGCGCACTTCTTTAATGGAAGTATTAGTGAAGATCTGGTAAACCATGCTCAACAACCGGTAGTTACTTTTAAAATATAATTTACCTTTTATAAAAATGTTTTAATAGAACCTTCACGAATACACAACCAGAAAAAGTTCCATATCGATTTGGTTTTATCCCGTTCCACATTGATATTTTCCTGGGACACATCTTCGTTCACCACATCATTTTTAAGAAAAAGATTTACAAGCCCGGATAGAAAAGACTTTTTCTCCTCTTCCCCATCTTTTAAGATTGATATCTTAAAATCCCGGTAGGCCAATTTCATATCTCCTGTAGCTTCATCCCTGTTACCGTGGAAATTGTAGAATAAAGATTCTATTTTGCCCTCAGTTTCTACATTCATAACAGGTTTCATAAAGGGATTTATGGCCCTTGCATCTATGCCTGCAAAACTTCCGTTTATATGAAATTCATCCCGCAGATTGCTTACATCAAATTCCCAGTTAAGAGTAAGAGTAGATTGGCCCATAAAATTTGACTTCGCTTCTATTGTGGTAGCGGGAAAATCTTCAGCATCTATATTCACATTCGTGAGATTCTTTATGCTGGCCTCTACATTTCCAAATTTTAAAGTACCGGCTGGCCTCCCCTCATCAACCTTTTCTTCATAAATAATTGTTGATTCACTTAGGTTTACTGTATCCAGCTTTAATTTTATACCAAGTTTCCTTAGCATTTCACTATACATAGGTTTGATCCTTTGATCATCCGGAAGAAGTTTGTTTCTATAAATTTCCACTTCTGCACCTACTAATTCTACTTCTGGGCTGGCAACCATCAAACTGTCATTCTCGAAACCCCAGTTGAAATTTTTGAAATTTAAAGATTTAACAGTAACATCTACTCTATCCTTTTCGTGTGGAATGGCCCCGTCGTGGTCCACTTTAGAAAATTTTGGCTGAAACTTAAAATTGCCTATTTCCAATTCTCCCTCCTGGAGAAGTATAGATTCGATGGCTATTGAATGCTCCTCGTTAAGATCATAA
>DATHWA010000234.1:0-4176 GCA_035461025.1 Gillisia sp.
AATATTGGATCAAATTCCAATTAAACTTGAATCTTATTTTAAGGAAAATACCAAGATTATGGTCTTCCCGCAGTAATATGTCTCAGATAAATTAAAACAAGACAAAAAAAATACCGCGGTTATTCCGCGGTATTTTTTTATTTGTATATTTTCTTTACTTAATCATTCAACTTTAGAACAGCCATAAAGGCCTCTTGCGGGATCTCTACGTTCCCCACCTGGCGCATACGTTTCTTACCTTTTTTCTGCTTTTCAAGAAGTTTTCTCTTCCTCGATATATCTCCCCCGTAACATTTGGCCGTTACATCCTTCCTTAATGCTTTTACGGTTTCCCTTGCAATAATCTTTGCACCAATAGCTGCCTGGATTGGAATATCAAATTGTTGCCTTGGGATCAATTCTTTAAGCTTTTCACACATTTTCTTCCCAATATCATAAGCGTTGTCAACGTGTAGTAATGCTGAAAGGGCATCTACCACGCTGCCGTTAAGAAGGACATCCACCTTAACAAGTTTGGAGGCTCTCATTCCTATTGGTGAGTAATCAAAGGAGGCATAGCCTTTAGATACTGTTTTAAGCCGGTCATAGAAGTCAAAAACGATCTCTGCCAGTGGCATGTCGAAGCTGAGTTCCACTCTCTCCGGAGTAAGGTAAGTCTGGTTGGTGATCTGGCCTCTTTTCTCAATACAAAGAGACATGACCGGCCCAACAAAATCGGACTTTGTAATGATGCTGGCTTTGATAAATGGCTCCTCTACTCTTTCCAAACGGGAAGGTTCAGGAAGATCTGTGGGGTTATTAACCAAAATAGCTTCTGTAGGATTCTTGTGGGTATAGGCGTGGTAGGATACGTTTGGAACCGTTGTAATAACGGTCATATCAAATTCCCTTTCCAGCCTTTCCTGAATGATTTCAAGGTGTAACATTCCAAGGAATCCACATCGAAATCCAAAACCTAAAGCAGCGGAGCTCTCCGGTGTAAATACCAGAGAGGCATCGTTGAGCTGTAATTTTTCCATAGAAGATCTTAAATCTTCATAATCCTCTGTATCCACCGGATATATACCTGCAAAAACCATAGGTTTTACATCTTCAAAACCTGCTACAGCTTCTGTCGTGGGATTTTTTGCATCGGTTATGGTATCACCCACCTTTACCTCACGGGCGTCTTTGATCCCGGTGATGAGGTAACCTACATCCCCGGTTTTGATCTCCTGTCGTGGAAATTGTTTTAATCTTAGGGTACCTACCTCATCTGCAAAATAGTCCTTATTGGTAGCTACAAATTTTATATTCTGGCCCTTTTTGATCGAACCATTAATCACCCTAAAATAAGTTTCCACTCCTCTAAAGGGATTATAAACTGAATCAAAAATAAGGGCTCGTAATGGTGCATCTTCCTTTCCTGTAGGTGCCGGAATCCTTTCTATAACTGCTGAAAGTATTTCTTCTATGCCCAATCCTGTCTTGGCACTGGCAGGGATTATCTCTTCATATTCACAGCCTAACAGTTCAACTATATCATCTTTTACAACCTCGGGATTAGCGCTTGGAAGATCTACTTTATTAAGTACAGGGATGATCGTTAGATCATTTTCAAGGGCCAGGTAAAGGTTGGATATTGTTTGTGCCTGTATACTCTGGGCGGCATCTACTACCAGTAAAGCACCTTCACAGGCAGCAATAGAACGGGAAACTTCATAAGAGAAATCCACGTGGCCCGGAGTATCAATAAGATTTAAAATATATTCTTCGCCTTTGTAAGTATAATTCATCTGGATGGCGTGGCTCTTTATAGTGATCCCGCGCTCCCGCTCCAGGTCCATACTGTCCAGCAGTTGCTCCTGCTTTTCACGATCTGTGACAGAACCGGTGAAATCCAAAAGCCTATCGGCCAGGGTGCTTTTCCCGTGGTCAATATGGGCGATTATACAAAAGTTACGTATGTTCTTCATCTGTCATTTTCAAAGTTGATGGCAGCTGTAAAAGTCCATCTTATTTAAGATTACAAATATAGTTTTTTTAAAAGTGATAGAAGAAATATTCTTTCCCGTGCATGAGGAGAACATCTCTTTCTTAACTACATATTTAGATTTTCTCAAATCATTCTAACCCAGGAATAGAAATACGGTTATAAACTAAATTTTTTTATTATCTCTTCTTGAATTATAAAAAAAATTATTTAAGTATTTGGAAAATCTAAAAAAACGCGCCTACTTTGTAGGGAATAATTTCGAAACGTCGTAAAGAGGATAATTACAAAGGGTATTAAGAAGTACTTTTTCTATAACGATTTCGTTCTCTTGCTTTATCAAATTGGATATGAAAAACCCTGCCCCTCACTCCGTGGAAACTACCACTACTAAAGATACCACGCGTTCTATTATTATTATAGGAGCTTTATTCTTCATTTTTGGATTTGTGACCTGGCTCAATTCCGTATTGATCCCTTATTTGAAAATTGCGTGTGAGCTTAATAATTTTCAGTCCTACTTTGTGGTAACGGCTTTTTATATTTCTTACCTGGTAATGGCTTTGCCCTCTGCCTGGGTACTACAGAAAACCGGCTATAAAAAAGGAATGTCCCTGGGTTTAATAATAATGGCTGTAGGAGCAGTGATCTTTATTCCGGCGGCCTATTCCCGGGCTTACGAATTATTCTTACTGGGACTTTTTATACAGGGTACAGGTCTGGCACTTCTACAAACAGCTGCCAATCCTTATGTTGTTGTACTTGGTCCTGCTGAAAGTGCTGCGAAAAGAATAAGCATAATGGGAATATGTAATAAAATTGCAGGAGCGCTGGCGCCAATCGTATTGGGAGCAATACTATTTACTTCAGGGGATAACCTTGTAGATACTATAGATGTTTTACAGGGAACAGAAAAAATAGCCGCCCTGAACGAACTCGCGCAGAGAGTGATCACTCCATACCTCGCTATGATGGCGATCCTTCTGCTTTTAAGTGCGCTGGTTTATTTTTCCTCCTTACCGGAAGTTGATGCAGATGCTGAAGATGAAGAACTGGCCAAAGCCAACCTTAATAAAACAAGTATTTTCCAATTTCCACACCTTTTTCTGGGGACACTGGCTTTATTTCTCTATGTAGGGGTTGAAGTTATTGCAGGAGATACTATTATTAGTTATGCCAATGAAGCCCACGGGATCCCGCTTAATGAAGCTAAATTCTTTGCCAGCATAACCCTTGGAGCAATGATCGTAGGATATGTAATTGGAATTTTTACAATACCTAAATACATAAGTCAGGAAAATGCTTTAAAAGTATCTGCTTTCCTGGGTCTGATCTTTGGATTTATAGCCATATTCGGTGACGGCTTTGTTTCGGTAATGGCAATTGCGTTACTTGGAATCGCAAATGCACTGGTATGGCCTGCTATTTGGCCTATGGCCCTTGCAGGACTTGGAAGATTTACCAAGGTTGGGTCCTCCTTTTTAATAATGGCAATTGCAGGTGGTGCAATACTTCCACCGGTTTATGGATATTTTGCCGATTGGGATCCCCAACAAGCTTATTGGGTATTGATACCCTGTTATCTCTACATTCTATTTTTCGCCACCAAAGGTTTTAAAATCGGCCGCAGCCTGTGATCCTTTAAACCATAATTGAAATGAAGAAAATCCCGTTTCTGTTTCTAATAATTATCATTAGTTCCTGCAAAGGTTTTGAAGGAACTACTTCCGAGGATGTCCTAAGAGTTGAATCAAAGGATATTTCCATCATCCCAAAACCTTCAGAATTGACTTATTCCAGTAGTTCAGTAACAATTCCTCGGGTTAGTTCCATATGTTATAACACCGCTGAAGCCGGTGAAGCTGCAGCCTGGCTTACCGTTCTTTTGAAGAGGGCTAACCTGGAAGTGGAGGAGTTAGGAGGTAATTCCTGTGGAAACTGGAATCTTACTACAGATGAGTCTTTAAAATCCAGCCTGGGAGAAGAAGGATATATACTGGAAATAAAAAATGAAGGTTTGTTTTTACAAGCGGCCACAAGTGCCGGTTTATTTTATGGCATTCAAACCATAAGACAAATTCTCCCGGCATCCCTGGAATCTTCGGTTTCAGTATCAAATGGTATAGAATTACAACAACTTTATATCAAAGATGTGCCCCGGTATAGCTGGCGGGGGACTATGGTAGACATTTCAAGAAGCTTTT
>DATHWA010000235.1:0-2845 GCA_035461025.1 Gillisia sp.
AAACTCAAAACATTGAACTCAACCTTCCACATAACCCATAACTCATAACCCATAACTGCCCTTACGGTTTCACCTCATCTGCAGGTACGTGCTGCTGTTTGTTGATGAATAAATAATAAACATTCACACACACAATCGCCACATTGGTAATGATAATGGGCCAGGAGTCAAGCAGTATTCCATAGGCCACAAAGAAGAGACAACCAATGCTGTTTACATAGCGCAGGGTGGTGATGTTGCGCATTAAGAAGGAGAGCAGAACAAATAGCGAGGCAGCAAATCCATTCCACGTATGAGATACCTAAGATTTCCATTTTTCGGATTTAATTAACTTTGGCGAATTTAGTGAAATAAACAAAGCAGCCTTTTCCGGGGGAAAAGACTGCCTTGATTATAATTTAAGTCGATAAAATATTAAGCTATCTTATTTCTCTTACGATCATTTTCAGTAAGATATATCTTACGAAGACGGATGTGTTTTGGGGTAACCTCTACATATTCATCTTTCTGAATATATTCCAAAGCTTCTTCAAGAGAGAATTTAATTGCCGGAACAATTTTCGCTTTATCATCTGCCCCGGAGGAACGTACGTTTGAAAGCTTTTTGGTCTTAGTGATATTCACCGCCATATCATCCTGGCGGGAATTTTCTCCAATAACCTGTCCCTCATAAATATCCTCACCCGGATCAACAAAGAACTTACCTCTATCCTGTAATTTATCAATAGAATAAGGAATTGCTTTCCCTGTTTCCATGGAAACCAAAGAACCATTCTGCCTCTCAGGGATCCCACCTTTTAGAGGCTGATATTCTTTATAACGGTGAGCCATAATAGCTTCTCCCGCAGTAGCAGTAAGCAATTGATTTCTTAAACCTATAATTCCACGGGAAGGAATAAGGAATTGAATGTTCATACGTTCACCCTTGGATTCCATACTTAACATTTCCCCTTTTCTCATAGTAACCATTTCCACGGCTTTACCGGAAACTGCTTCAGGAAGATCAATTGTAAGCTCTTCAATAGGCTCGCATTTCACGCCGTCAATTTCCTTAATAATAACCTGTGGCTGACCGATTTGCATTTCATAACCTTCTCTTCTCATGGTTTCAATAAGTACAGATAAGTGAAGAACTCCACGGCCATAAACAAGGAATTTATCAGCACTATCAGTTTCATGTACCCTTAGAGCAAGATTCTTCTCAAGCTCCTTCATCAACCTGTCTTTAATATGCCTTGAGGTAACAAATTTTCCATCTTTACCAAAGAATGGAGAGTCGTTAATAGTAAACAACATACTCATTGTTGGTTCATCAATGGCAATTGTTTTAAGACCTTCAGGATTTTCCAGATCGGCAACTGTATCTCCAATTTCAAAACCTTCAAGACCAACTATAGCACAAATATCCCCTGCCTGTACAGAATCGATCTTTCTTCGTCCTACACCTTCAAAAATGTGCAATTCCTTGATTTTTGTCTTCTTAACAGTTCCATCTCTTTTTACAAGTGAAACCTGCATTCCTTCTTTAAGCTCACCCCTTTGTAATCTTCCTATAGCGATCCTTCCTGTAAAGGAGGAGAAATCCAGGGAAGTGATCAACATTTGAGGAGAACCTTCTTCTGTCTTTGGGTTTGGAATGTGCTCAATAACCATATCCAGCAATGGCTCGATATTATCGGTTTCATTTCTCCAGTCGTCGCTCATCCAGTTATTCTTGGCAGAACCATATACGGTTGGGAAATCAAGCTGCCACTCTTCAGCACCCAATTCAAACATAAGGTCAAATACTTTCTCATGAACCTCTTCAGGAGTACAGTTTTCCTTATCTACTTTATTGATAACCACGCAAGGCTTAAGGCCAAGGTCAAGTGCTTTTTGAAGCACAAAACGAGTTTGCGGCATTGGACCTTCAAAGGCATCTACAAGTAGAAGTACCCCGTCTGCCATATTCAATACTCTCTCTACCTCTCCACCAAAGTCGGCGTGACCGGGAGTATCAATGATATTTATCTTTGTTCCTTTATATACTACGGAAACATTCTTTGAAGTAATTGTAATTCCACGTTCCCTCTCAAGATCGTTACTGTCAAGAATAAGATCTCCTGTATTTTCATTATCCCTGAAAAGCTGACAATGGTACATAATCTTATCTACCAATGTGGTCTTTCCGTGGTCAACGTGTGCGATAATCGCGATATTTTTAATAGCTGTCATATAAACGCCTGATTTTTAAGGCTGCAAATGTACGGCTTATTTTAAAATTTAAGGCGGTAAATCCCGAATATTGCAAAAGTATAACATATCTGTAAATCAATATGTTAGCGTTATCTGTTTCTGAAATTAAACCTGCAATTGGTTTTTAAGCTTTCTTAAACAGAAATATATTTAAAGAAGCTATAGCTAAAAGCCACAAGCTTATAGCACTCCGCATGAGCGACGGAAAATCTTTAAGTTATTTCTGAAGATCTCTTTCCTTGCCGTATAAATCTTGAAAATTACAAGATTATTTCAATCCACCCCTTCATCTGCTGAAGGGCCGTAAGTTGCAGGTACCGGAATATCCAGTAATCTAAAGTAAACCCCAAGTTGTGCCCGGTGGTGGGGAAGCTGATTTAAAACCATAGTTCGTAAAACATTCAGTTTAGGCATATCCATTACGGTTTTCCCACTCAACAGCATTTTCCAATTTTTTAGAAAATCTTCATCAGGTTTTTGCAAAGCCTTTTCAGCCTGAGAGGTATTCCTTTTTAATAGGTCTATCATTTCAGAAGGCGTTTCTAATTCCGGGGATCTATAGCCCTCCATTTCCATCTCGTCCATTTCCATAGTGGCTGTTACCCAACCG
>DATHWA010000236.1:0-4654 GCA_035461025.1 Gillisia sp.
AGTCGGTGCCATAGAGGTTTTTTAGGCGGTCATTTAGGTTGGAGAGGCCCAGGCCTTTCAGCATTAAATCTGAAGAACCGGCAGTTAGAGATGCGCCGTTGTTTTCTACTTTTATCAGGAGATGATCACCTTCAGCTTTAACCGAAATTACTACTTCCAGCTCTGCGTGATCGTAGTTGTAACCGTGTTTAATGGAATTTTCAATAAGTGGTTGTAATAATAGGGCCGGAACTTTTTTATGCAGCAGACTATTGTCAATATCTTTCCTTATCCTGAGATCTCCTGAAAACCTAACGCTAAGGATATTGAGATAATACTCCAGTGTGCGCAACTCCTTTTCCAGGGTGATCTCGTTTTCATCACTGCTGTAAAGGATCTCGCGCAGGAAGTCACTAAGATCAGCAATCGTATCCTTTGCTTTTGAAGGATCAAGGTCTGCCAGAACCGAAATGCTGTTAAGCGTATTGAAAAGGAAATGCGGCTGCAACTGGGAGGACAGCATTTTCATGCGGGTGTTCACCAGTTGTGTTTCCAGCAGATTTCTGTGCTTTTCGTTCTCCTTCACCTCCTTGAGATAATAGTAGGTGTAGATGATAAAGACCATCGCAAAATAGATGAGGAAATTAAGATCGATAACGGCCATGAACCGGTGCAGACTTTCCTGCACCTCATATTCGGCAGGGTCTATATAACCGGAAAGTATTCCGAAAAGGTCAAAAAATACCCTGATAAAAAACCCGATCATAATAGACAGCACCGTGTGTATAACGATGATCTTTTCCCAGGGATAATTTTTGTTAAGCAGGCGCTTTGTGCTTATGGCGATGAGGGTCATATAGGTAACCACCACCAGCCAGTCTATCAGGATGGTGTAAAGGAGGACTTCTCCCCAGGGCTCTTCATCTCCGCGCGGAAAATGATGCCGAAAATAAGCCATCTTCCCCACGTAAATAATATCGAAGAGGGTGTAAAACCCTGCGAGGAGAAGGATAAGCTTAAGGTCAATGTATTTTTTTATCGATGGCATTTTCTTTATATCCCTATTTTTTCCAGGAATTGTTTTTTATTGGACTTACTTATGCGAAGCAGTTTATCATCGCTCATTCTCGCGTCTATTTCAGAAAATTCTGAATGAACGATCTCCTTTATGTGATTAATATTTATGATGGTAGACCTGTGGATCCTGCAAAAATTTGCGGGGTCAAGAACGTCTGCCAGATTATTGAGGGATTCGCGCAACACAAACTTTTTGTTTTCGGTATAAATTTCAGCATAGTAACCGGAGGCGATGATGTAATAAATATGGGAAGGATCTATAAGAACGGTCTTATTGCCCTGTTTTACCGGGATTTTAACAGGCACCGTCGCAATTTTTGCTTCTTCAGAATATAACCTGAAAAGCTCCCTGATGCGCTTCTCAAAGTTTTGATCTACTTCGCTTCGGGAAAGGTTCAGCACCTTATTTACTGTACGAAAGAATCGCTGATCCTTAAATGGTTTCAGCAAAAAGTCAAACGCATCTACATCAAAGGCACGGCTGGCGTAATTATCGTGGGCGGTCACAAAGATCACCACCGGCTTGGGAGAGATCGTAATTTTTTGCAGCACCTCAAATCCATTCATATCCTTCATATTGATATCCAGGAAAATGAGGTTGGGTTTTAATTCGTTGATATGTTTTATGGCCATTTTCCCATTTGAACACTCTCCCAAAACCTCCATTTCCGGTACCTCCTCCAGCAAATTAAGGATCCTTTTGCGGGCGAGTTCCTCGTCATCAATTACCAGTACTTTCATAAGTTGCAGGTTATATCAATACAATTTAAATATAAAATCAACCTGTTTAACGGGCCACTTAAAAAAATGATCATCAGGAACTCAGGAGTTTTTAATTCTTCTGAAAATAAGAAAAAAAGCGCTACTGCACCTATTTATGCTGTGAATGAGCTAAATAGTGAAACGAATGCCCCATTTCCTGATATTATCATTTATGCTGAAGGTGCTTCCCGGACTTATATTAAGCGATCACCCGGAAACTAAATGCTTCCCTTGCCTATCTTTCAGGCTGAAGCATTTAGGCTACGGGTGATCTCTTTCCTTTTCATAGTTCATTAACGTTCAACCGCTGCAATTCGGTCAGCTTGAGGGGCATCGATTTTAAGTCTTCTCTCTTGTTTCCCATTTTTCAGGGTTACTTTATAGAAGGACCTGTCTATTTTACCGTCTTTTCCATAGGCAACGTGCACATTCTTAACAACAGACCAGCCCTCGTTTTCCTTATATAGTTTTTGCATAAGTGGATAAGGCATTGCGATATTTTTAAATCTGTGAGACACGTATTCCAGATTTCCTTCCTTGTCATAATCGGCTCTTAGATCTCCCTTATTGCTTTTAAAGCTCACCTGGTAAGAGTCATAATCCTGATCGTTCACAAGGGCGATAAATTGTTGGACGTTAAAATTTTTGTTCAGGAAAGTCAAAGGATCTTTCTCAAATTCTCCACTGCGGTTTTCCCGCACCTTCATAATATACATGTTGCCCTGTTGGGTGATTTCTGAAAACAGCGGACTGTAATCCACCCTGGTTTCATTGAGTTCAATAAGTCCCTGGGCGTGAGACATCGCAGCAGCCAGGACCAATACAAGAGAAATAGCTAGAGTTTTCATAGGACTTGATTTTAAATTGTTACTTTTTTGATTTGATGAATATTTATTCTACACAGTAAAAATAAAACCGAATACCCTCGTTTTCAGACACAAAGATGCAGACGTGCTTTTTGTAGTAACGGGGGTGTTGCAAATTGCTTTAAATATGATTTTTGCGGTCGGGATGCTGGAATTCCAATCAAAAATTCCGTTTAAATCAAATTTTGGGTTATTCGCCGTGGTCCTGGTTGGGGTTTGGTGTTTGTTGTTTGGCGTTTGGGGTTGAAAAGAGTGGTCAGAGGACGGAGGGCAGAGGACAGGGGGATGGTCTTTAGTGGAGGGTGAGGATTGTTAGGGCGGTTTGGCATTTGGGGCCTGGATGTATTGTGTTTGAGGATGAATGGGGTGGATTACGTGGATTTAAGCGGATTACGCGGAGTGGTTATTTTATGATTTGTGTGTATATGAGCCGATTTGGTTTTATAATTCTACGATCTTCTCACATTATGTAGTATAGACTTTAAATTGGTGGTCTTGAACCCGGAAGGCCATTCAACGAAGCTGAAACCAGTCCAGATTCTAGACTCCAGACTCTAGATTCTCAGACCCAAATTATTGTCGAAAAACCTCCATCTTAAAATCGAACTCCAAAGCACCTCTCGATACATTTTTTTCTTCCGCTGGCGCTGCAGGAAAAAACACTCGAGGTGACGGTTTTGAAAAAGAAACAAGATACAAGAATCAAGACAGGTATAGGGGTATATTTGCCTGCATACACATCTCTGAACGGGGCAGGAAAAAACACTAAAGTTGAGAGGAAAATTTTTGAAGATTGCCTACACTTTTTCCGCATTTTACATTTTACGATATACAGTCTACAAATTTTGTCTAATGCAGGAAAACCTTTTAAGATTCGAGATCTGGGTTGCGAGACTAGGTACACCCAACTCCACTAGATCCTGAAACGAGTTCAGGATGACGGTAATGAGAGAAATTGCACAACCGAACTTTTCTTTTAAAAAATATTCGTGCATTCGTGGCTAAAAAAAGAAACAAGAGTAATGTAGATGATTTACAGTATCCAACAAACAAGTTTTGATTCCAGACCCCAGCAGAATGTCTGCCGCACAGGCAGCCGCAGCTGTCTTTTTTAACACGTACAGACTACCCTCTTTCCACTCTCCACTCTCCACTTTTTTCAACCTACAACCTACAACCCTACAACCTACAACCTAATTAACCCGAATAACCTCCCTCAACGAAACCGGACTTCCATCCCCCGTAAACCCCTCCACGTGAACCTCGAACTCCCCTTTGACATCTGAGGTGTAGAATTCCAGGTGGGCTTCGTTGTTGGTGAATTGGACTGCCGGTTGCCAGAGTAACTGGTAGCGGAAATCGGGGATGTTGCCGTTGGTGTTGCTGTTATATTGCTGTTTGAAGTAGCGCTTTGGCGGCTGGGGTTTTTCCAGATCTAAAGTCGTGACGGTATTTGGTGAGAACCTCTCCTGGAAATTCCCGGCGATGGTTCTAACATCCAGGATGCCCTGGAACAGCTGGGGGCCCAGGTAATAATTTTCCCTGATTATCCCTATGCTTTGAATTTCCGGGGATGGGATGTCCAGGAAGGTGGTGTGGTCCTGCACCACTACCCCGTCTACCAGGATTAGGGGTGGCAGGCCGGAGGCGGTGGCGTTTAAAAGGGAACGCACCCTTACGGTTGGCTGGCCACTAACATTTCGTACATAAGCCTCTTTGATGATCTCAATGAAAGTTTCCCTCAAAGTTAAGAACCGGGTATAATCATCCAGGTCGTAAAGAATTGGTTCCATCTCATAGAATGGTTTACGGATCTCCCCGGTAAGCAAAGTATCTGGTTTTACGCCGTAGTAGGCGTTTTCTATCTGATTGTAAACACTGCGCTGTACGATCATCTCCTCCATTTCCGGGGAAATGTAGAACTTATTGAAATCCAGCTCCTGGTGGTCTACTTCCGCTTTATCTGCCAG
>DATHWA010000237.1:0-8390 GCA_035461025.1 Gillisia sp.
AGCAGCCTGGATGTGATCATGACAGATGCTTTTCTTTTATATGGAAAACATTTATCCAGCGGAAAAACAAATCCGAAGGACCTGCATGAAATTTGGGATGTACCTTCAGAAAAAATAAATCACCTGGCTTTGCTGGAAGAAGCTTTGGATGATAACGATCTTGATCACGCTCTTGAAGTACTTAGACCGAATCATAAAATTTACAATGAGCTAAAAAAATCCTTAAAGGAATACAGGGAGTTGAGCGCAGATTTTGACAAATTCGACCCTATACCTGAAGGTGAGACTGTGGAACCTGATGAAAATGATCCGCGATTACCTCAAATTGCAGACCGATTAAAATTCTTTGGACACTTAAAAAACATAAGTTCCACGGAAAATGAATACACCCCGGAGATAGCAGAAGCTGTGAAAATTTTTCAGGAGCAAAATGGTATTGAGAATGATGGGATTATTGGAAATAACACCATACGGTTTTTAAATAAGGGGTATGATGATAGAATGGACCAGATCCTTGTAAATATGGAAAGATGGAGATGGTACCCTCGTGACCTGGGAGAACATTTTATCCTTGTGAATATTGCCAACTACAGGCTGCAAGTGGTAAAAGATGGAGATACCGTTCGCACGCATAAAACCATGGTAGGAACAGAGGCTCGTAAAACCCCTGTTTTTTCAAGGGAAATTAAGCACCTGGTTTTCAATCCGGACTGGACCATCCCTCCTACTATCCAAAATAAAGATGTGATCCCGGGAATGAAAAGGAATAGCAATTACCTGGCGAATAGAAATATTAAAATTTATGATCAAACCGGGGGTGAAGTAAACCCGTCATCTGTTAACTGGTCCGGACAGGAGGCCCAAAACCTTACTTACAGGCAAAATCCCGGCGCTTCTAATCCGCTGGGGAGGGTTAAAATAATGTACCCAAATGAATATTTGATCTATTTACATGACACGCCTTCTAAAGCTCTCTTTGAAAGAAATTCCAGGGCAGAAAGTTCAGGGTGTGTGAGAGTGGAGGATGCGATTGGACTTGCCAAATATCTTCTTGATGATCAGGATGAATACTCATCTGGTAAAATAGATGATATTATTGAAAGTGGGGAAATGACACACGTGAATATGAAGCAAAAGGTTAATGTGCACCATTTTTACTGGACTGCATGGAGGGAAAATGGCAGTACAAGGTTTACTGAAGATATTTATAATTATGATTCAAAGCTTCTGGAGGCCCTTAAGAAGGCTTCCTAAGCTTTTATCATTTCAGAATTTTGGAGGTAATCCTCATCTGCAGAATGAATATATAAAACAGACTGTCCTTTGATGGTATCAATAAATTCATTGGTAAGTGCTGTGGGAACCGCAGGACATCCATAACTTCTGCCTAATCTTCCGGTACGCTTAGCTACATCCTCATTGGCATATTCTGCCCCGTGGATTACAACATAACGTTCACGTGCTTTCGAATTGTATTTTTCTTCCATCCCATCAATAAAAAGGGAGTACCCATTTCCACCCATATAAGTTTCAGCAGTTACATAAAAACCAAGCGAGCTTTGAAGGGAATTAACGGTATTTGAGAATTTTGTAGCAAATTCATTACCGGTATTTTTGCCGTGGGATACAACAGAATTAATTAAAACCTTATGGTTTGACATATCCAGTACCCACATTCTTTTTTTTGTGGATGAAAGACTAAAATCAATAATCGTTAGAATTTCATTCTTTACCAGCCCCTGGTCCAAAAGTTTATAATATCCCATCATCCCGTTCTTGAAACTTTCCTGGTTAGGAACGGTTACATTATTCAAAGAGAAAATATTGTATAATTGGTCAATCTCCTCTTCTATTGATAATTCTGTGGATATTTCCGGCAGGGATTCCGGTATTGTGGTTATTGTCTTATTGTTGTTGACGTTTGCAGTCGTGAAAGCGAAGGAAAAAATTATAATTGCCAGTACAGTTAGAGTTTTTTGCGTCATAAATTAATTTTTTTTACTGTTATATGTTAATAATATGCAAACACGGTACCAACATTCAATTATTACAGGTTAATTGGTTCTTAAACCGAATTTTAACATTTAAATTGTTTCTAATTAAGAATCAGGTTGTTATATTGAAATCATCCTAAAAAAGCCGTGTTCCATAAAACGGAAAAACCAACAATTTATTACAATTACACGAAAGTAAAAAAGTTAAAGTTTTTCTCAACTTATCATTCAGCGAATATTTATACAAAAAAGTTCAGAAAGCGCTTAGGAAGAAAGTATAAATCTTAACCTGTATAATATAGCAATGGGCAAGATAGTTTTTATCTTTACATTCAAATTTTGAGTAAAATGAATAAGAAAGTAATATTAATGATCCTGGATGGCTGGGGAATAACCCAGAATGAAAAAGTATCTGCCGTTGCCCAGGCCCACACCCCATATTTTGATTCTTTAATGAGAGAATATCCACATGGACAGCTTTTAACCCACGGGATGAATGTTGGGTTGCCGGATGGACAAATGGGAAATAGTGAAGTGGGTCATATGAACCTGGGGGCAGGAAGGATCGTTTATCAGGATCTTGCAAAAATAAATCTTGCGGTAAAGAATAAATCCCTGTCCAGTGAACCGGTATTGGAACAGGCATTCAATTATGCCAAAAAGAATAATAAGCCAATCCATTTCATGGGTTTATTAAGCGATGGTGGAGTTCATAGTCATATTGAACATTTAAAAGGTTTGATTGAAGCAGCAGATGAATTTGGGATCCGGGAGAAATATGTTCACGCCTTTACAGATGGCCGTGATGTTGACCCCAATTCAGGGAAAGGATTTATTGCTGAAATTGAGGAGTATTTAAAACAACATAACGGTAAACTAGCTACTGTAATTGGAAGGTACTTTGCGATGGACAGGGATAGAAGATGGGAAAGGGTTCAAAAAGCCTATGATCTCATCGTTCATGGTAAGGGGCTAAAAACCCGTGATGCCCAACAGGCAATACAAAACAGTTATGACAGGGAAATTACAGATGAATTCCTGGAACCAATCGTTCTTACAGATGAACTGGGAAATCCTGTTGCCACTTTAAAAGATGATGAAGTTGTAATCTTCTTCAACTTTAGAACAGACAGGGGAAGGCAGCTCACCTACGTTCTTACACAGGAGAATATGCCGGAATATAACATGAAAACTATTCCGCTTTATTTCGTAACCCTCACTAAATATGATGATAGTTTCAGCAACATTAATATTGTATTCAGGAAGGATAATATAAAGACCACACTTGGAGAAGTGCTGGAATATATGGGAAAAACCCAGATACGCATTGCTGAAACTGAAAAATATCCGCACGTGACCTTTTTCTTTTCAGGAGGAAGGGAAGAACCATTTAAAGGGGAAAGAAGGATCATGGTTAATTCTCCCAAAGTGGCGACTTATGACCTTAAACCGGAAATGAGCGCTTATGAGCTAAGGGATGAAATTGTACCTGAAATAAGAGATAAAAGTGCCGACTTTATCTGCCTAAACTTTGCCAATCCGGATATGGTAGGGCATACCGGGGTTTTTAAAGCTGCTGTCAAAGCCTGTGAGGTGGTAGATGAATGTATGAGAGATGTGATAGAAGCAGCAAAGGAAAGCGATTACAGCGTACTTGTAATAGCAGATCACGGTAACAGTGAAATGATGATAAATCCTGATGGTTCGGCAAACACAGCTCACACAACCAGCCCTGTTCCTTTCATCCTAGTAGATAAAGACATAAAAAAGGTGAAAGATGGTAATTTAGGGGACATTGCACCGACTATTCTCCAATTAATGGGTATCACCAAGCCGGAGCTTATGACCCAGGAATCTCTAATTTAAAAAAAATGAAAATGAGCTTTTTAATTTTATTACTTGCATTTTTCACCTCCTGCGGAGACACTTCGGAAAACCGGGAAACACCGGAAACAGTATCCGTCGTTACCCCAACTTCTTCAGAAACCGAAAATGAAGATGAAGATCTGGATGATGAACAACAAAAGATTATTGTTGGAAAACTTACTAAGGAAGACCTTCAGGAAGGGCCTTACGCGGGTTGGTTCAATAGAGGATATGATAACTACCAGCCTTCAGCTGAAGAATTGGAGATCATAAAACAGCATATTGGAGATTATGAAATAGTGGGATTTATAGGAACCTGGTGCCCTGATAGCCGACGTGAGCTGCCGGAATTCTTTAAACTTCTGGATGAAGCGGGATATGACCTTTCCAAATTCACCCTTATTGGAGTAGACAGGAACAAAACTACCCCGGAGAATCTTGAAGAAGGCTATGATATGACCCGGGTGCCAACTTTTATCTTTTTAAAAGACGGGGAAGAGGTTAACAGGTATGTAGAATATTCACAGGAAACCCTCGCTGAGGATGTCGCAGCTATAGTTTCCGGAAAAGAATATGATAACTCTTACTCCAACTAGCCTGCAGTTACACTGGTTTAATGCCGGAATATTTTTAATTTTGCCGGTATGATAAAAATCCTGACAATTGCAGTAGATTTTGATGGGACTATAGTGGAGAATAGGTATCCGGGAATTGGAAAACCGGTGCTATTTGCATTTGAAACCTTAAAAAAGTTACAGCAAGAAGGTCATCATTTGATACTTTGGACCTACAGAAGCGGAAAAGAACTGGAGGAAGCTGTCTATTTTTGTAGAAGTAAAGGCCTGGATTTTTATGCCATAAATAAGAGCTATCCTGAAGAAATATACGAGGAAAGCATAAGCAGGAAGATACAGGCAGATGTTTTCATCGATGACCGCAACATTGGTGGTCTAAAAGGCTGGGGAGAGGTATATCATTCACTTACTACAGGGTCTAATGGGCACAGGAAAAAACCAGAAAAATCAAAGCGTCAAAACAAAAGTCTTTTAGACTTTCTTAAAATGAAATTATGATCATTACAAAAACGAGGGAAGAAATTGAATTAATGAGGGAAAGCGCGCTGGTAGTTTCCAGGACCCTGGGAATGCTGGCATCTGAAATTAAACCCGGCGTGACAACTCTTTACCTTGATAAACTTGCAGAGGAGTTTATAAGGGAACAGGGAGCTGTGCCCGGATTTCTTGGTTTATACGATTTTCCCAACACTCTTTGTATGAGTCCCAATGCCCAGGTAGTTCATGGTATACCCAATGCCACTCCCCTGGTTGAAGGTGATATAATTTCCATTGATTGTGGAGCGATAAAAAATGATTTTTATGGTGATCACGCATATACCTTTCCGGTTGGGGAAATTGATCCTGAAACAGCAGAACTTTTAAAGATCACAAAGGAATCCTTGTATGTTGGGATCAACGAATTAAGGGTTGGTAACCGGGTAGGCGATGTAGGATATGCCATTCAAAAGTATTGCGAGGACCAGGGATACGGAGTAGTGCGGGAGCTTGTAGGCCATGGGCTTGGAAAAAAAATGCACGAGGACCCGGAAATGCCAAATTACGGGCAGCGTGGGCGAGGAAAGAAATTTATTGAAGGTATGGTCGTAGCCATAGAGCCCATGATTAATCAGGGCACCAAAAACATTAAGCAGCTTAGAGATGGATGGACTATTCTTACGGCAGATAATAAACCAAGCGCTCATTTTGAACATAATGTGGCAATTGTAGATGGAAAACCGGAATTACTTTCTACCTTTAAGTATATCTACGAAGCTTTGGGAGTAGATTCTACAGAAGAAGAAAAATTCAGATCTAAAGTGTATGATTAAAAATTACAGACATGAACAATGGAAGCCCCTGCACAAAGACATTTGGCAGGATAGGTTTGTTTATGATGTATCTAATTATGGCAGGATTATAAGTTATGTTAAGAATACCGCAGGGGAACTCCTTTCCGGCGGAAAGACTGCCGGTTATTTATCTTTTGTGGTGGTTCTTAAGAATGGAAAAAATAAAAGTTATTATTTTCACCGGGTTATTGCTGAATTATTTTTGGATAAAAAAGAAGATGATCAATACGTGATCCATAAGAATTACGTGAAACATGAAAACCAGATATCCAATCTTGCCTGGGCCAACCGGGAAGAATGGACACAACATCAATACAATAATCCGCAGGTCAAGGAAAATAAATTAAAGCGGAAACTGAGACAGGTTACCTCCTACTCCAAGCTCACCTATGCCCAGGCAGTAATTCTCAAGAAAAAATTACTTGATCCTAATAGAAAAACCAGGATAAAAGTACTTGCAAATCAATTTGGGGTGTCAGAAATGCAATTATACCGTATTAAATCTGGAGAGAATTGGGGTGATATTGAAGTATGAAGATTTTCAAAAAGATTTTAAATACCATTCCCCGACCCCTCCTTATTAGATTCAGTTACCTGGCCAAACCTTTCCTTCAACTTTTTCTACGAGGGAATAAATATGAAGATCCAATAGATGGAAAAACCTTCAGGAAATTTCTACCGTATGGATATGAAAAACAACGGGAAAATGTTCTGTCACCCTCTACCCTTTCCCTGGAACGCCACCGCCTATTGTGGCTGTATTTAAAGAACGAAACAGACTTGTTTAGAGCGAAACTAAGGGTGCTTCATTTTGCGCCTGAACAGGCGTTTTACAAACGTTTCAGGAATCTGAAAAATATTGATTACACGACTACAGATCTTAATTCGCCGCTGGCAGATGTAAAGGCAGATATTTGCGATCTCCCTTTTGAGGATAACGCCTTTGACTTCATATTATGTAATCATGTCCTGGAACATATCCCGGATGATACCAGGGCAATGCAGGAGTTACTTAGAGTGCTGGCGCCCGGGGGAACGGCTATACTACAAATACCCCAGGATCTTTCAAGGGAAATTACATTTCAGGATGATAGCATCACTTCCAGAGAAGAAAGAGCTAAAATATTTGGTCAATATGATCATGTAAGAGTATACGGGAGGGATTACTTTGAAAAACTTCGGACTATTGGCTTTGAGGTAGAAGAAGTAGATTATACTTCAGCATTAACTGCGTCTCAAATAGACCGTTACAGGTTGGCAAAAGGAGAGATCATTCCCGTGTGCCTCAAGCCTGTTCTTTAATTAACACCTCATCAAAACCCGGGGTGCTAAAGATTTTTAATTCATTTTGGTCTCCTGCATAGATAAAATACACATCTACATCCTCAAGCCTGTCCAGCATTTCAACAGATTTTTTATAACCCATGGACATAAAGGCTGTAGCATAACCATCTGCAAGGGCACAGGTAGAGGCAATTACTGTAGCACTTAAAAGATCGCTTCTCTCAGATCTTCCCGTGAGAGGATTGATGGTGTGAACAAAATGATTTCCAGTGAGAGTGTCTACACGAAATTTTCTATAATTCCCCGAAGATGCCATTCCCCTGTCTTTTAATCTTAATGCGGCGGTAAGAATTCTTTGGGAAGAGGTTTGTTCCGGGTCATCTATTCCAACGGTCCAGGCAGAACCCTTTTGAAGGTTTACACCCTTTGCGAGAAGTTCCCCTCCAAGTTCTATCAGGAAATCTGTAACACCCTTTTTCTCCAGATATTCTCCCATAACATCTACCGCATATCCTTTTGCAATGGCATTAAAGTCAAGATATATTTCCCTGCTTTCTTTTTGTAATCTATTATCTTCTGAAAGTTCCAGTTTATCAAAACCCACGTATTGCATCATCGAGTCTATTTTGGCTTCTGAAAGCTCGCGGGAGCCCTTTTCCGGGCCGAAGCCATATGCGTTAACCAGATTGCCCACAGTAGGATCAAAATACCCCTCACTCTCCCGATATATTTTCTTGGAGTCCCTGAACACTTTCTTAAAATGCTCATCAACTACCACACTCGTATCTCCGGAATTGATCCTGGAAATATCTGAGTCATTGCGATAAGTGCTCATCGAAATATTTATCACTTCAAAAACAGAATCTAAACCTTTGCGTAAATCAAGTTCTTCCGGGTGATAGAATTTAACCTGGTAAGAAGTACCCAGGGCTTCTCCAGTTAGCACCTGCTCCTTCTCCCCTGGATCTGCACAAGACACAAACAGCAACCCTATAATAAAGGCAAAGGATTTATTCAATTTCAAGAAGTCCTGAATAATTAACGACATAGTCTTCCTCTTTATATATCGGCTTTTCATAGTCTATGGAATTGGCAAGACCTACCCCTGCATAAAAGGTCCTTGCATTGTATTTAACCGCATGATCCCTTACTTTATGGACAAGCTTTAAATCGTAAACATTTGGATTTTCCGGGTATAGGATTGCCCTTACGATAACGAAATGAAGTTTCTTGTCTTTTAGTGCTACAAATTGTGGGTCCTTTTTAAATTGACTATTGATTCCCAGGAATTCGTAGCCATTATCTTCCAGGTCCTTTCCCACAATATTCATCGCGAGGTT
>DATHWA010000238.1:0-11801 GCA_035461025.1 Gillisia sp.
CGGATGTTGGTGTGAAGGTTTAAGGTTGGGTGCTGTCTAAGGATCATAACCACTTCTTCCAAAGCTGTATTGCCTGCGCGTTCCCCAATTCCATTGATGGTACATTCTATTTGTCTTGCACCATTCATAATTCCTGCAATGGCATTTGCCGTAGCCATTCCCAGGTCATTATGGCAATGACAGGAAATAGTGACTTTGTCAATATTTTTTACATTCTCCTTTAAATATTTGATCTTCTTACCATATTCCTCCGGAAGGCAATATCCTGTGGTATCAGGTATATTAAGAACAGTTGCTCCTGCCTCTACGGCAGCTGTGCACACCCTGGCAAGGTATTCATTATCTGTCCTGCCGGCATCTTCAGCATAAAACTCCACATCATCAGCAAAATTCTTTGCATAAGACACCGCTTCCTTAGCCCTTACAATGATCTCTTCCCGGGTGGAATTGAATTTGTATTTTATATGGGAATCAGATGTTCCTATGCCGGTATGTATCCTTGGCCTTCTGGCGTGTTTAAGGGCTTCAGCAGCAACTTCAATGTCTTTTTTTACTGCACGGGTGAGTCCGCAAACAGCAGCATTCTTAACGAGTTTAGATATTTCAGTAACCGATTTAAAATCACCCGGGCTGGAAACCGGAAAGCCTGCTTCTATTACATCAACCCCCAGGGAATCCAGTTCTTCAGCAATTTTAAGTTTTTGAGCGGTATTTAATTTACAGCCGGGGACCTGTTCTCCATCCCGTAAAGTAGTGTCAAAAATTTCTATCTTTTCATTACCCATATCACGTATTTTTTACTTTATCTTTAACTAAAGTAGCGTTCCCGCCCGCACTGTAAGCTTCTTAAAAAATGATGGTTACGATAATGGATTAAAGGAAATTGCTTCGAATCACCTTGAAAATCAATAAGTTAACCCCGCTTCTGTTACGATGACCAATGATCTAACTGAAAATCTATTTAGCCTTATAAAATCGCTTACTCCATCAGAAAAGCGGCAATTCTCTTTGTACGTTGGAAGGATTGGAGTAAATGCCGACAGTAAATTCCTTAACCTGTTCAAGGTAATTTCTGCTCAAAAAGTATATAATGAAAAGGCGATCCTGGAGAAAACGAACATAAGCAAGCTGCAGTTGTCCAACGTAAAAAGTCACCTTTATAAGCAGTTGCTTATTAGCCTTAAACTTAACCCTGTACATCAAAGTATACCTATAATGATACGGGAGCAACTGGATTTTGCGTCTATACTGTATAGGAAAGGCCTGTATAAACAGAGCCTGAAATTGCTGGATAAGGTAAAGACTACCGCGCTACATTACGAGGAGAAGAATATTGCCTACGAGATCCTGGAATGGGAAAAGATCATTGAATCGCAGTATATCACGCGGAGTATAAATAACCGGGCAGAAAGTCTTATAAAGCAAACCGAAGAATTAAGCGAACTCAACAGGATTAGCGGGAAACTTTCAAATCTATCCCTACAGCTATACAGCATTTTTCTTAAGATGGGATATGCAAGAACTGAAGAGGAGGCTGGTTCTATAAAAGAATATTTCCGCGAAAATTTACCGGCTTATGATTTTGCCCGTCTGGGCTTCCGGGAAAAACTGTGGCTTTACAAGGCTTCCCTCTGGTATAGTTTTTTGATCCAGGATTTTTTATCTTGTTTCCGGTACTCTTCCAAATGGATTGGATTATTTGACGAATATCCACATATGGTAGCGGTGCACCCTGTTTCTTATGTTAAAGGAAATCATTATTTACTGGAAGCACTGTTTTATCTCAATCATACCAGCCTGTTCGAAAAAACGCTGAAAAATTTCGAGAACAAATTAAAAGACCCAAAGATCCCGGATGATGATAATATTGCATCCCTGGCTTTCCTATATGTCTATAGCAATAAACTGAATCTGCGTTTTATGAAAGGGGATTTTGCCAATGGGGATGAACTCGTTGAGAAAATTCAGAAAAAGATAAAAAAATTCGGTTCAAGAATAGACAGTCACCACATTATGATCTTTTACTACAAAATAGCATCTCTGTATTTTGGGGATGAGAATTATGTAAAATGTATCGCTTTTCTGAAAAAAATTATAAATAACAAATCTCTGGAAATGCGGGAGGATCTTATGTGTTTTTCCAGAATTCTGAATTTAGTGGCGCATTATGAGGCAGGAAAGGATTATCATTTGGACAGCCTGGTAAGATCTACCTATAAATTCCTCATCAAAATGAATGACCTCCACGGGGTGCAAAAGGAAATGATAAAATTCCTGAGACATTTACCGGATATCTCTCCACTGGAAATCAAGGAGGAATTTAAAAAGTTACATCATACTTTGAAACAATATGAAGATCATCCTTTTGAAAGAAGGGCTTTTCTTTACCTGGATATACTTTCCTGGTTGGAGAGCAACATTGAAAATCGTCCTGTAGCTGAAATTATGGCTGAAAAAGCCAGGCTGGTGGGGAGGTAAAGTTTGACTCTAGTTTCGATATTTAAAAGCCCTCATTTTCCAGTAACCCATCTTAAAATAGGTAAAAGCAGCAATTGCCGCAATTAAATTGGAGATTGGAAAGGACCACCAAATGCCTTCATAACTTAGGGAAGTATTGTAGGATAGGACATAGGCAAGGGGAAAGCGTACAACCCAAAGACTTAAAATAGAGATAAGCATAGAGGCTTTCGTAAATCCCGCGCCATTAAAAACCCCGTTAGTAACCTGTTGCACTCCCAGAAGTCCGAAACTTGGGGCCATTATTTTTATAAACAGAGCTCCATCCCTTATTACTTCAGGATCATTTGGAATGAAAAAAGCTGTGAGGGGTTCGGCGACTATAAAAAGCAAAATACCCATACCCGTTAATCCGAAGAAGGCTACCTTATTACTTAGGTTTGCCACCTCCTCAGCCCTTTTTATCTTTCGGGCTCCAATATTCTGTCCTACAAGTGAAGTGGTAGCAATTGCCAAACCAAGGGCGGGAATAACGATAAAACTCAGGATCCTGGCTCCAATTCCGTAGGCAGCCACGATCTCGCTTCCAAAGCTGGTTACTATGATCACCATCATCGTCATACCCAGGGCTCTTGTAGATTGTTCGATACTTGCCGGGAATCCAAGATTAAAGGTGCGTTTAAGATTCTCCATGTTGATCTTCATGGAGGCAAGATTAATTTTTATTCCGCTCTTTCCGCGAAACAGAATTACCATTCCTATAAAGGCTGAAAGTCCTTGTGTCACCACGCTAGCCACTGCAGCTCCTGCCACGCCAAATCCGGGAACAGGTCCATAACCATAAATAAAAAGTGGATCCAGAACTAAATTCAGAAATACAGTAAAAAGGATAACATACACCGGCAACATCACATTGCCAATTCCCCGCATTAATGATTGAAAGATGAAAAACAGGAATAAAAAAACGAATCCAAGGGAAGATACTTTGAAGTAAGCGACAGAATCGTCGTAGATCTCTGGCCCCGCCCCAATAATTCGCATCAAAGGCCCTGCGGAATAGAAACTGATAAGCGCCAGTACAGCTGAAATGATAAGGATCAAGAAAACGCTCTGCGAGGAGCTGAAGTCTATCATCTTCTGATTCTCTGCACCTTTGTACTGCGCGACCATAACTGTTCCTGCAAGGGTCAATCCGGACCCAACCGAGAGCACTAAGAAAAGAATAGGAAAACTTAAACTTACAGCAGCAACTGCGTTTGCTCCCAATCGTCCCAACCAAAAAGTATCAATAAGCTGATAAGTAGTTTGCAGGATATTAGCAAAAATGATGGGGAGTGCCAGGCTAACGAGCGACGTAAGAATTTTTCCTTCGGTATATTTATTCTTCGGAGGTTTCATGGCCTCCAAATTTAAGGGAATGCTTAAGTTTGGGCTACTAAAATTTACTTAATATCCTAAGATTAAATATGAATAAAAAGTATACCTATTCTTTCTCCAGGTAAAAACCGGAACCTACTATAAAAGTTTCCCCATTTGCTTCTGCTTTTTTCACAAAGGTCAATTTGGGTGCAGGAGTATTAGTGCCGGGCCTGAACCACGACATTTCCAGCCATCCGCTGTCTTTTTCCATAGCTAGATCAATCTCGTTCTTTACGACAAAATCTCCTTTAAGATCCTTCATATCAAGAAGGTTTTTCCCTTCAAGGTAAGGTTGTGCAGGGTTTACCAGCTCAGTACCATCTGGACTGGTGACGAAGATATACGTTTCCATAAAATAGAAGGGACCTTTTTTGTCCCGCAACAAATCAAAAGCTTCCCGTCCCTGCTCCTCAATCAAGGTGGCCGCCTGGTTCACCATTTCTTCAATGAGGAATTCATCCATTTTCATGTTGTATATGCCGCTGCCTACAAGATAGTCTTCTCCTGAAGGGAAGTTAACCCGTTTGATATAACTGGATTTCCACGTTGGAAAGATATCATCAGGTTCCGGGAACATGTAATGTACCCAACCTTCGCCTGTCTTAGACGATACGGTCTCGAGGAACATTTTTCCGTAAGGTCTTCCCATGGCATCGCTGGTACCATTTACTGTTTTTCCTTCTAATGTGGAGTCTGCAGCATGGAGTATCCTTTTTCCATTAAGATTCCATATGAACAAATATTTGTCTCCATCATACCAACGTGAGTCTTTCTTCCTGAATTCCGGAAATGCTTTTTCACCTTCTTCTTCAAGTTTAGCCGCGGCTTCTGTCACAAAATTCTTCAGCTCCATCGGGGTGATCTCCTCTGTTTTTAAAGCAATTTTTGGCGCATCGGCAAGATAGACGCCTGCTCCTGCCAAAATCCAGCTATCACCTAGTGGTACTTTCTTTACATAAGTTGATTTTTGGGTAGAGCGATTTTCTCCCGGTTTTGGCCACATATATTCTATCCAGGCACTGCTATCTTTTTCAACAGCTTTGAACATTTCCTGTACCAGCAATTTGCCTTCAGAATCTTTCAGATCCATAAGATTGCGCCCTTCGAGATTCCGGAAGCCGGGATTAACCAGTTCCACCCCGATCGTGTCCAAAATGAAAACATATGTATCCTTTACCAGGAAAGGTCCTGCGGGATCATAGAATTTTTCAAAAGCAGCTTTTCCCTCTTTTTGAATCTGTCCCGCAGCATCCTCCACCATATCAATTACAAATTCCTTTTCCATGCGATCATTGTACATTCCGCTGCCAATCACATATTCTTTTCCGTCCGGAGACTGAACCAGTTGCACAAAACTGCTTTTCCATCGCGGAAGAAGCCCATCCGGTACCGGCCACTGATAATGGAACCAGCCCTCCTGTTTTTCGGGAAGTGCCGTAGCAGCTGCCAGGAGTCCCTGGATTATGGGTTTACCGTTAACATCCTTCAAATCCAGCTGGTTCTTATTTTCCATTTCAGGATCTGCATGCAGAAGCATATTTCCTTCTTTATCCAATACAAAAATATAGGTCTCACCCTTGCGCCAGCGGCTTTCCGGCTTCCGGAATTCCTCAAAAGCTGCTTCTCCCTTTTTGCTAACCATTTTGGCCGCATCTTTTACCAGGCTTTTTACATACGCGGTCGAATCCTGTTGTATGGATTCAACGCCCCTATCGGGAACTGCTGGTTGTTCAGGACCATTGTGATTTTGAGCTATTACACCAGAATTTTGGAAGAAAAAAGTCCCAATAACAAGACCGAAAAAAATATGCGTTCTCATATCAAAAGAATTAGATTGGTTTTTTACTCGCGGGGGAAATTGTAGGGTAGTAAATAAACTTCATAACCAGAAGGCGAACTGTTATCGCTTTGGGGTTTTTAATCTGGTTTGGGAGGGGGAGCTTAAATTAGCCCGAATTCTTGCTTATTTCTATTAAAGATACGAAAATACATGCTATCATAATTCCATATATTAATGATTTTCATCCCCTCTGGCAGTTTAGTTTTAAAGGAAAATAATGGAAGGGTTTGTGCGTGAAAATACCCCATATTTATATGCTGGCATCCCACAAGGGTTCCTTTGGGGGAGGAGCGACAACTTCGATTTCCTCCTTACTCACAGGATGTGTAAAAGATAATTTCCTTGCATGTAGGTGGATACTGGCGTCTTTATTACTACGATCGAATCCATATTTAAGATCGCCTTTTATAGGGCATCCTATTGCTGAAAGCTGACTCCTTATTTGGTGGTGCCTCCCCGTGTGAAGGTCGATCTCCAACAGGTAATAATTATCAAGTTTTTTTAAAACCTTATAATCCAGCATAGCCTTTTTACTTTCCGGTACCTCCTTGATATGGGCGTAAGATTTATTTTGCTTCGGATTTCTTTTCAGGTAGTGAGTAAGGGCACCTTCAGAATGTGGGGGCGGATTTTTTACAATGGCCCAATAGGTCTTTTTTGCCTCTTTTTCTTTAAAGATATTATTGAGCCGGGGAAGCGCTTTAGAGGTGCGGGAAAACAACACAATCCCGCTGGTTGGCCGGTCCAGGCGGTGCACCACCCCCAGGTAAACCTTCCCGGGCTTATTATATTTTTCCTTGATATACTCTTTAACCACTTCACTAAGAGGCTCATCTCCCGTCTTATCCCCCTGCACAATATCTCCCGGCCGCTTGTTCACAATGATCACGTGGTTATCCTCATAAAGGACCTGGAGATTTTGAGGGGTGGAAATTATTTTGTCAGATTTCAATTAGGAGGTATTTTATAATTGATCAAGTATGGGGAGTCTAGAATCTAGAGTCTAGATTCTAGACTCCTAAAAGGGTATATTGCTAATACTGCTCCTCATCACTCGGGAAATTCTTACTTTTCACATCATCCCTGTAATTTTCAAAAGCTTTGGTCATTTCAGTATACAGGTCGAGGTAGCGTCTCAGGAATCGCGGATTGAACTCGTGGGTCATTCCAATCATATCGTGTACAACCAGAACCTGGCCGTCAACTCCGTTTCCGGCGCCTATTCCAATTACCGGGATGGTAAGGCTTTCTGCAACTTCTTTGGCTAATTTGGCGGGTACTTTTTCAAGAACGAGTGCAAAACAACCCGCACGTTCCAACATCAAAGCGTCACTTTTAAGCTTCTCTGCTTCGGCATCTTCTTTTGCCCTAACGGTATATGTTCCGAATTTATAAATAGACTGGGGGGTAAGGCCTAAATGCCCCATTACCGGTATCCCGGCATTCAGAATACGTTTAACAGAGTCCTTGATCTCTTTTCCGCCTTCAAGCTTCACAGCATGTCCGCCACTTTCTTTCATTATCCTAATAGCAGATCGCAATGCTTCTTTTGGGTCACTTTGGTAGCTCCCAAATGGAAGGTCTACAACAACCAGGGCTCTGTGGACTGCACGAATTACGCTGGCAGCGTGATAGATCATTTGGTCCAGGGTAATAGGCAGCGTTGTCTCATGGCCGGCCATTACATTGCTGGCAGAATCACCTACCAAAATAACATCTATTCCCGCCCCGTCTACGATCTTTGCCATAGAAAAATCATAGGCCGTAAGCATAGCGATCTTTTCCCCGTTGGCTTTCATTTCTACCAAAGACTTAGTGGTAACTCTTTTATATTCTTTTTTAGCGACTGACATTAAGATAATTTTTTAGTGGAGTAAAAGTAGTAAATTAGTCAGCTACATTCAAACCTCCAAGTAATGAAGAAATTTTTAAGCATATGCATCTTATTTAGTTCCCTCACCTCCTTTGCGCAAACACCTGAAGAAGCTGAAGTAAAAAATATTGTGACAGAGTTTTTTGAAGCTTTTCACCACCAGGATACTGTAGCACTAAGAGAGCTTGCCCATTCCACTGTTACGATGCAATCCCTGGCGGTAGATCCCGGAAATAAGAATACACTCTCTACTAATACTTATGCGGAATTTCTGCAGAGAATAAAGAGCATTCCCTCCACTACCAAATTTGAGGAAAAAATACTATCTCATGATGTGCGCATAAATGGAGCTTTGGCCACTGTAATCGCTCCATATACTTTTCATGTGAATGGAAATTTAAGCCATTGCGGGGTGAATTCCTTTACTATGGTCAAAGAGGCTGATGAATGGAAGATCGTTCATATCATTGATACCCGCAGGAAAGAAGGTTGCAATGAAGTATAAATGTCGTAACTTTTAAAATTGCTATAAAAAGAAAAAGCCGCAAATACTTTATTAAGTCCATCTGCGGCTTTTTTATGGATATTTTTTCCTGCGGAAGGATTTGTTTACGGGATAAGAACTACCCTAAACCGGGCCTTATTATTGATCATTCTATCATAAGCTTCATTAACTTTATCAAGAGGGTATTCTTCTATCATAGCAGTTGTGCCGGTAAGAGCACTAAACTGTAAGGTGTCTTCTGAATCTTTTGCGGTACCACTGGGCCATCCGGCAACAGATTTTCTCCCCATAAGAAGCTGCATTGGAGAAACCTCTATGGGTTCCCCTGTTGCGGCAACCATCAGCAATTTTCCGTCCAGTCCCAGTCCGTTGACTACGGCTGTAATCGCATCACTATAAGGTGCTGTAGCCAGGATAAGCTTTGCACCGCCCAGTTTTTGTAAAGCTTCTGCGGGATCTTCATTCCCGGTATTTATAAAATGATGGGCTCCCAGTTCCTTTGCAAGTTCTTTTTTGCTGTCGCTTGTAGAAATGGCCACGGTTCTCATCCCCATTTTTACTGCATATTGCACCGCCAGGTGGCCCAGACCACCTATTCCCTGTACGGCCACCAGGTCTCCCGGGCGTATTCCGGAATTACGGAGCGCATTATAAACAGTGATGCCGGCGCACAGCAGAGGTGCAGCTTCAGCCGATGAAAGCTCTTCGGGAATAGCGGCAATCGCTTCCTGCGGGGCGCACATATATTCGGCATATCCTCCATCATATGAGATTCCGCTTACTTTGGCATTTACGCAGTTTATAAAATTCCCCCGCCTGCAGGGTTCGCAGGTAAAGCAGTGGCCCCCATGCCATCCAACTCCCACACGTTGTCCTTTTTTCCATAAGCTAACTCCGGATCCCACTTCTTCAACAATCCCCACCACCTCGTGGCCGGGAACCCGGGGATACTCAATACCGGGAAAGGTTCCATCCTTTACAAAGGCATCGCTGTGGCAAATACCGCAAGCTTCTATTTTTATCAAAACTTCATCTTCTCCTGGAGAGGGTTTATCAATATCTACGATAACAAATTCCCCGCCTTTTTTCTGTACTTGTGCTGCTTTCATGACCTTAATTTTTTGGTCCTTTAATTTACCGAAAAATGAAGAGAACAACTTACAAGACGATGTTAAAGCCTTAAAGCGCCTGCGGAAGAAGCAGCAACAGCACCGCACCATTATTTATAGCATGTAAGGCAATAGGCCATAGAAGACTTCGGTTTTCGATTTTTACCTTTCCGAAGAAAACACCTGCAATGATACGTGGGAAAATGAGAAGAAAGAGAACAAAATTCAGCTCAAAACCTTCCACATAATTATAAATATGGATCATTCCGAAGAGAACTGAAGTAATAGCCCAGATAAGAAGATGATACTTTTTTAGCCAGGAGCATAACTTCCATTGCCAGGGGAGGGGAATCAACTCCCGCAGGACCACGAAGGAGAAAATAAGAAAGACCAGCAGGAATCCGAATTTTACTGCCCAGTATACATCAACGGGTATGAAACTAGTGATCAAAACAACAAGCCAGCACGAGAAAAAGAAAATAAGTTCATTTGTGGATGGCTTGATAAGTGTCCTGAACATTCCTTCTTCAAGCACGGGAGCGATTATCACCGCCAGCAGGAAAAACTGAAGTGGATTCTCCAGCAGCATCCGGTTGATATCATTTTGTTGATATTCTGTGAAATTGTAATGCGGAAAAAGCACCTGCAATAATCCAATGGCAATAAAGAACAAAAAGTAACAGGCCAGCATCCAACCGTAGTTGCGAAGCAGGTTTATGATCTTATGTTTCAGCAAGAGGATCTATTTTTTTAATTCGGCTGGTACTCCTCCCAAAGATAAGGGTTATTTTTAGCAGTCACTTAGGCTCACATTCACAGCCAAACCACCTTCAGATGTTTCTTTGTATTTTGAATTCATATCCTTTGCCGTATCCCACATGGTTTCAATTACCTTATCCAAAGGAACTTTAGCTTTTGAGGCATCGCTCTCCATCGCAATCTCGGCTGCGTTTATCGCCTTGATGGCTCCCATCGCGTTGCGTTCTATACAAGGGATTTGGACTAATCCCGCAATTGGATCACAGGTAAGTCCAAGGTGATGTTCCATGGCGATTTCGCTGGCCATAAGCACCTGCTCGGGTGTACCGCCCATCACTTCAGTAAGAGCTCCGGCGGCCATAGCTGAGGAAACCCCAATTTCTGCCTGGCACCCGCCCATCGCAGCAGAGATGGTCGCTCCTTTTTTGAAAAGGCTGCCTATTTCTCCGGCAACAAGCATAAACCTTTTAATATCTTCAAATGTAGCCTGGTGATTTTCGATCACCAAATAATACATTAAGACCGATGGAACGGTACCGGCGCTGCCATTGGTAGGAGCTGTAACCACTCTTCCCAAAGCTGCATTCACTTCGTTCACACTAATGGCAAAAGTACTTACCCATTTAAGGATCTGGCGGAATTTTACTTCAGTTTTTCTAATGGTCTCCAGCCATTCCTCGGGAGAATTATAAGTAGCGTCTCCTATCAGGCGCTTATGCATGTCAAATGACCGGCGGTGGACATTGAGTCCGCCCGGGAGCGTTCCTTCTGTATGACAACCGGTGTACATAGATTCCAACATTACCTGCCAAATCTGTCGCAAGCCGGTGTCAATCTCTTCATCACTACGAAGGGAGCGCTCGTTTTCCAGCACAATTTCAGAAATTGGCTTATTCTGCTCCTTGCAGTATGCCTGTAATTCTGTAGCTTTTTCTATTGGAAATGGAAATCCCTGGAAACTCTCCATCTTTTTCTTTGCATTCTTTCGCTCCTCTTTAACCACGAATCCGCCGCCTATAGAATAAAAAGAGGAAGATGTGGTTTTCCCATTGGAGAGAGTAGACCTAAAGGTCATTCCGTTAGGATGAAAATCCAGGAACTTGCGGTTAAATTTTATATCTGTTTCCGGGTTGAAAGGGATTGTTCTTTCCCCGTTAAGGTTTATTCGGTTAAATGTTTTAATGTTGTTGATCTCAGGATCTATTTGTTCTATATCCATCAATACAGGATCGTGGCCACAAAGGCCCAGCATTACTGCTACATCTGTGGCATGTCCTTTTCCGGTTAAGGAGAGGGAGCCGTACAGGTCTATATGAATGCTTTGTACATCATCAAAGGTGCCTTTTTCCTTAAGTTCCCCAATCCATCGCTGCGCAGCCCGCCACGGCCCCAAAGTATGGGAACTCGATGGGCCAACTCCCACCTTGAGCATATCAAAAACACTAATACATTCTATTTTTTGCATTTCTCTCCTGTAATTGAGGAGCAAAAATAAGGATTTGGGAATTGTTTAGAGATAATTTTGAAGAATGTTATTTACAAAAAAAAAGACCGCTCCGCTGTTAGAGTCTAGAATATAGACCGCTTCGCTGTTAGACAAAATTTAGTGGAGAGTGGAAAGTGGAAAGTTGGACTACCACAGTTTTCAGTTGTCGGTTGTAGGGTTGTCGGTTGAAAAAAGTGGAAAGAGAAAAGTGGAGAGTGGATAGTGGATAGTCTGGACGTGATAATAGACCGCTGTGGCAGTTGTTGGTTATAAAGGTGAGGGTTGAAAAATGTGAGAGAGGAAATTGAACGCGGGTTGTCAGCGGATAGGAATATTACCGAAATCCGGTAGGG
>DATHWA010000239.1:0-12654 GCA_035461025.1 Gillisia sp.
CACACCTCGCCGTGTTCAAGGAGCAGGAAATCTTTGGCGTAGTAAGTGTCAATTTTATCGATTTTAGCATCAGATAAAAGATCCTGAAAAGAATCTATAATTAGTTTCTTCACAAGTTCCTCATCCTCTTTCGTGGTGGTCTGGGCACACAGCGGAGAACTTAGGAAGAGCGTCATTAAAATAAGTAGTAAATTTTTCATAATAAATTCGGTTTTAGTTGAATATTTCGGAAATCGTATCAGTTGTTGTGCAATCTAAAGGATTTCTGTAAAAACAGTTTTAGCATCAGCACTGCTTTAATTTAGGTTTTTTAATACAGTTGTGACTTTTTATTAAAAATCCAGGTTCTACTTATGATTTTTTTTCAGCAGCCTTTTTACCTCTGAGAAAGTGGCTTTAAAATAAGATATTTTCAGAAATAATTCTGACCATGCCCGAATCTTCTTTTCAGGAAAAGGGCTATTTTTTCTGAAGTCAGTTTTGCAACAAGTGCCAAAATCAGCATAAAATCTGGCATTAGTTTTGAATTTGAAACGGGAAATGATCACTTTTATATTAAAGAACTTAAAAACTGATTTATGAAAAATCTCTTAACCTCCCTGCTACTTTTCCTTTTCGGAACCTTTTTAATCCAAGCCCAGAATACCATTGAGGTGGAGATCACCAATTTTGATAACAATGTAGGGGTGGCATTTGTTGGGTTATATAATTCTGAAGAATCTTTTCTCGAAACCGCCTACAGAGGGGAAAAAGCTGAGATCAAAAACCGAAAGGTTGTTATAACATTTGAGGATGTCCCTGACGGTACGTATGCGATCTCGACTTTTCACGATGAGGATGAGAACGGGGAGCTTTCTACCAATTTCATAGGGATACCAAAGGAAAGTTATGGTGCATCCAATAATGCCCCATCAAGGTTTGGCCCCCCAAAATGGAGGGATGCACGTTTCGAGGTACGGAATGGTGAGGCGGTTTACCAGAAGATAAAATTGTAATTGTAGAGGGATTGGTACATTCCTAGGCTACCAGGTTCAGATAGATAAGGCTGGATGTTGTGATTTATTTGCCATGGTGGTTGAGTTGAGGTTCCTTATAAGGATGATCCTCAGTATAAGTCGTTAGATGCTGAAACAAGTTCAGCATGACGTAGCACGGTGTTCAACTTTGTTATGATTTTCACAGCTAACGTCAACCTGAATTTATTTCATGGTCTAATGGGTTAGAACTGAAGAACGGGCGAAGGCTTTATTATCAAAAGTTGTTGAGTACAGGTGCAGAGTGAGGATGACCATCAGTATAAGACGTTAGATACTGAAACAAGTTCAGCATGACGTGGGAGGGTGTATTGTTGTTCATATTTTCCCAGCCATCGTCACCCTGAATTTATTTCAGGGTCTAATGGGTGAGAACCGGGGACAGGCGACGGCGGTTGGTAGTTCTCAATGGCAGGTGTGTACAGCTGCAGTGCAGGGATGATCCTCAGTATAAGACGCCAGATGCTGAAACAAGTTCAGAATGACGTGGGGGAGAACATTTTTAGAAGGTCAAAGCAAGCAAGCCAACGTCACCCCGAACTTACCCACCCGAACTAAACCAACTCCGGAACAATCTCCCCGGCAGGTTCCATCTTCTTCAATGCGTTGATAAAATTCTCAAGGAATTGTTCTCTTTCCTCTTCGGGAAGCAGCTCAAGGGAAAGGAACGGATTAAGATCCTCCAGCTCCACCAGCAACAGCGATTCATCCTGTAATCTGCAGGCATCTACTCTGGTGATACCACGTTCCATATTATTCCAATGAAGGAACTGCTGTGCAAATTCAAGATCTGCACGGGTGGGTTCGTAGTGCGTGAGTTCCCATCTTCTGGATTTGTTGGGTGCGTACATCGCGTACTGGAATTCATCATTCAGATAATAGAAAGAGACTTCATATCTAAAATCAATAAAAGGCTGGATCAACTTTCCTTCAGGCTTCGCTTCAAGAAGCTCCTGCGGACTTAGCAACTCCATTCCAACTGAATCGGCTCCATTCTTAAGCTTTACGATATATTTTTCGGACTCTCCAAGAAGGGCCACATCTTCAAAAATTTCAACTGTAGGGATAACAGGGAATCCAAGGGCCTGCAAGTCCAGCAGATATTGTTTTCCCTGTTGGTCTCCCTTGCCATCAAAGGAATTGAAGGTTGGCAGGTTTCTTTCTTTAACTGCTCGTAGTAGTTCATTATAACTATCCTCATATTCCAAAACGCAACCGGCGTTCCTGAAAACAAGAGCATCTACAGCATCTAAAAAGTTAACAGCCTGTCTGGGATTGGCTATTACCAGGTTAAAATGTTGCTGAAGCCTGGAGGTGATAAACAGATCCTCCTCATTGTATTTACGACCCTTTGCAACGTAGTAAAGATCTGTTACATACAGTATTTTCATCATAATAAACTGCCCATTTAAAGAAGAGCGAATTTAAAATATAAATCCAAACAAAAAAGGGAAATGGGATAGAAAAGTCAGAAGCTCTAACCTTTGCTTTTACGCGTTAGGAAAGTTATCCTTATAAAGGAAAAATGGAAATCAGGATACCTATTGGCAGTACAGACACAGCAGCTGGGGCAGGGTACAATAATCCGGAACTAATTATCTTTTAAAACGGTTTCTTTCTACCGGAATATGCAGGCAGGCCAGTCCTGCTGCAGGGAATAAAATCGTAGTATATATGAGGGCATTCTTCCTGTTCCCTGTGATATCTTCTCTTTTACCAATGTTGATTAAAGTATAGATCATTAGGATCAAATTGGGTATAAATATCAAATAAAGTAAAGTGGCATTATCCATTTTCGCATTTTAGAATGAAAGCTCAAGATACAATAATAAAGCTCCGGAAAGTTAAGTTTTATATCTTATTTGGGTGATGTTGAAACGGCCGGTCTTTGCTTATGGTAATCGGCTGCTATTACTTCCCTCACCCCGGTTTTATAGTCGGTAGGACGTTGGGAAAACTTGTTTTCGAACTTATCACTGTTGAACACATAATCCCGGTCGTACTGGTACAGCATTTCCACGCTTTCCTTCATCTCCGGAATAAAGATCCCCAGGAACCTTACAAAGGATTTTCCCACCCGGCGGAATTTTGGCACCACCTGCATTTCTTTTGCGATCTCCTCTATCCACTGCTTCCCGGTCCAGGGATCTTTCGCGGTTGGCAGGTGCCAGGTTTGCCCAAAAGCATCGGGAGTATTCCCCAGCAGTGCTGTGGCTTTTCCTGCATCAACTGTATAGGTGAAAGAATGCTTGTAGTTATAATCCATTAACCAGTTAGCTTTCTTGCCTTTGCTCAGGGGTTTGATTACAGTCTCATTCAGAAGACCGGAACCCTGTATCCCGGGGCCATAGAAGTCGGCACTACGGGCAATTAGAGCCTGCAGATCCTTGGACTTTACAGCGCCCCATAGCATTTCTACCAGTCGTGCCCTAACTTTTCCTTTTTCAGACGGCGGATTGATAGGCGTTTCTTCCGTAATGGGATTTAGATTGCTCCCATCGTACATATAGATATTGTCAAAGAAAACCAGTTTACATCTCGCCTTCAGACAGGCTTTGATCACGTTATCCATAATCACCGGCCATTTCTTCTGCCATACTTTTGTATCATAGGGCAAACCCACTGTAAGATAAGCTACTTCAGATCCTGTAACCGCTTTAAGAGTTTGGTCATAATCGGTAAGATCTGCAATAAGCACCTCATCCGTCTCATTCACCGGCTCCGGTGTTCGGCTTACCAGTCTTATCTCTTTGGTATAAAAGGTAAGTGCCTTCGCAAGTTCTGTGGCAATAACACCACCTGCCCCCAGGATCGTTTGCATCTTTTGGTAAATTGAAGTTAGACATCAGGAAAATTATTTTCGCCTGTATAGCTAAGTTACTACTAATTAGATTATTAAAGAATAGTTTTTGCTGAAGGGTGGGATGTGAAATTAAGTTTTTAACTCTTAAAACCTAAAGCCGTCAATTAGGTGAATCTTTTTTGAGCCGGAAGGGGAAAAGAAGCTGTATCGAAAACTCTATGTGGCTCAGAACTCTCAAGGGTCTCGATACATTTTTTACCACCGCTATCGCTGCGGTAAAAAACACTATCATTGACGTTAGTAGGTGCATTGTCCCGTTAGGGACCACGTATGGGTAGAATCGAAATAGACAAAACCCCGTGCCTTAAGGTATGGCATATAAGATCTCCGTGGCATATTTTGTACCTACGGCACAGAATACCTGTTGGATAATTTTTTCTACCGATATAAAGTCCTTACGGGACAAGGTAAATGGTTACCAAAACCGAATAACCAAAGCAATTTTAAAAGAGAAACAGATTTAGAAATAGTCCAGAGTTAAAAAAGAGGTCTTATTTAAAGGGAAAGAAGAAAAGTTACCGAATCTGGCAAAGAAAAAATTTAAGAAGTAATTTTATAGTATCACCGATTGGTTGCAATTGTTCTCTTAATAAAAAAACCCTCTCATTTCTCTTCACCAATCAATTTAATTACCCCTATTGCAAACAAAACAATATCCTGTTTCTTATCTTGCTACCTCAACTTTAAGCAGCCCTAAAAATGATCACTAAACAGGACCTCACAAAAGTACACGAGCTAATTTTACCTCATATTCATCGCACCCCGGTTTTGACATCCACACAACTTAATGAACTCTCCGGAGCTGATATCTATTTTAAGTGTGAGAATTTCCAGCGGATGGGTGCTTTTAAAATGCGGGGAGCAGTGAATGCAGTCCTGAACCTTCCTGAAGAAAAACGCAATAAAGGTGTAGTGACCCATTCCTCCGGAAACTTTGCGCAGGCAGTTTCCCTGGCGGCAAAAAGTATAGGAGTGCCTGCTTATATTGTGATGCCCACCTCTGCACCGCAGGTAAAAAAGGATGCTGTTAGAGGCTACGGAGGCCAGGTAACCGAATGCACCCCTACCCTGGCCGAAAGGGAGAAAGCTGCACAAAAGATAATTGACGAAACCGGCGCAACTTTCATCCACCCTTCTAACGATCTTGATGTGATATACGGACAGGGAACAGCTGCCCTCGAGCTTTTGGAAGACCACCCGGACCTGGATTTTGTGATTACCCCCGTGGGAGGCGGCGGACTCATAGCCGGAACTGCTCTTGCTGTTCACTTTGCTTCTGGAAATTGTAAAACCATAGGTGCAGAACCTTTTGAGGTTGATGATGCCTACCGTTCCTTAAACAGCGGAAAAATAGAAACCAACGAGACTACTAACACAATTGCCGATGGACTCAAAACCCAGTTGGGAGATAAAAATTTTCCGATTATTCTGGAGCACGTCTCTGAGATTATCCGGGTGGAGGAAAAAGAGATCATCGCAGCCTTAAAATTGATTTGGGAACGTATGAAGATCATCGTGGAGCCATCAAGTGCCGTGGCTTTTGCAGCTGTACTCCGTGAAAAGGAAAAATTCCGCGGTAAAAAAGTTGGGATTATCATTTCCGGGGGAAATGTGGATCTGAAAAATTTGCCTTTTTAATCCGGGCCTTCCAAGTTAGCGTTAATCCTCGATCGCTTTTAGGTCCAGCTTGTTTAGCTGCTCTATCCAGTTGCTTTTGTCAGCCGGCACTTCAGATGTTTTAAGCAGGTACCTCCTGGTACTCAGGCCTGGCTGTGAAAATCCAAGTTGCATTCTCCTGTTTACATCCATTATTACTCCTAAAGGTAAACTCCCGTCGGCAAAGATCCTGTAGGTGATGCCTTTTCCCTCTACGAATTTAAGTTTATCTACTTTGCTCCTGGTCATTGGAGCTACAGCTTCTATTCCCACCTTTGTATCCTCAAAATAGATGTTTTCACTAGCGTCTATCAGGACATCGATATAATATGTGGAATTTATATTCTGAGCAGTTGCTGTTGCAGTGGCTGTGAGAACTACGAAAAGGCTAAGGATTCTGAGCATTTTTTTAGGTTTATGGGCTAATATACGGTTATGAAGAATTATTTTCTGTAAAATTTGTCCTCCTTCCATTTCTTTGGATTATTGATGATATATGCTGAAATGTTTTGGTAGGATCTTTCATTTCTTATTATGATCTCCCAGTAATTTCGTTGCCATATTTTTCCCATTGTTTTGTTTTGAGATTTGTATATCTCGAGACATTTATTGAAAACAAGGGATTTGTAAGCCCCAATGATATTTCCAATAGTTGGGGCGACCCTCGCGGTCGCCCAATCGTCATTTTCTCCTAAATTATTCTTAGGGGCAACCCTAGAATGGGCGACCGGGGTCGTACCTCACCTAGTACCATTTGGGTTTTCGAATCTTTTCAAAACCCTCTCTATCTCCTCATCATACCTATGTGTACCCAAAAAATTATTATGTCCAAACCCCTTCAGGGTAACCAATGTATCCCCTGGTTTAAATTCCCGCTGCAATTTGAGGGAGGAGCCGTAATAGATGATCTCATCTTCATCCCCGTGCAACACAGCAACCGGAACTTTTGTCTCTTTTACGTATTTTCCGGTTTTCAGTTTGTACCGGAGGAGGAAAGAGGGAAGAATTTGAAGAGGAGTGGTATTATTTTTAATATCCGGTACCGAGTAAAACGGCGCTTGCAGGATCAATAGCTTTGGTTTGTTCTTAGCCGCTAACCTTGCAGCCAATCCAGAACCTATGGAATGTCCCAGCACAATGATTTCTTTCTCACGGTATTCTTCCTTTAAATGGTCGTAAAGAAGCTGCATGTCCCGATGAAGCTGGGCTTCGCTTTTAATTCTTCCCTCGCTTTTGCCATAGCCCCGGTAATCAGGGATGAAGAGATCGTAACCTATATTGGTAAAGGTACGGGATACACCACCCCAGCCTTCCAGCGAGCCGGCATTGCCGTGGAGGTAGAAAACCACTCCTTTGGAATTTTCAGCTTTGAACAATAGGGCATGTAGCTGCTTCCCGTCATCCATTTCCACAAACCGCTCTTCGAAATTGCCTGAAAATCCAAACTTAAAATCCCGTGAAAGTGTCTGCGGAAAAAAGATCATCTGCTCCTGGAAGAAATATGCGAGGGTGCAGATAAGCAGATAAAAACCTATAATAACAGAGAGAAATACCATAAGACTCTTCATAAAGGATAAATTAACATTGGTGATTGGAAAAAGAGTCTGGATCGCTTCTCTTCCAGAATCCAGAGCCAAGACCAAATTTTAGAAACATTAAAAAACGGAAACCTGACATCTACCCAGAATCTTAAAATTCCCTGGAATAATATTTATATCTCAAACCACTCCCGCGTTATATTGAATTGTCCAATTACCATACAGTATAAATTGCGGAAAATGCTACTAATTATAATCGGACAACAAGGATAAATAACAAATCTGCTTCAGAAAAATTCGGCAATTATTCATTTCTTTTCAGTTACACGCCTTCAGAAAAAATAAAAATTCGGTTTCATTTTTTAGCCTTCAGTTTAAATCATTCAGAATTTACTTTTGGATTGCATCTTCCGTGTTCTCTGCATTGTGTTCCCTATATATCATTTCCCCTATCTTTCCTTCATCACCAAGTGCCCTACCTTTGATGAGCCACGCTGCTCCAAAGAGGAACAGGATGAGGGCTTCCAAAACAAGAGTGGAATATGCAAACAGTTCAAAAATTTCAGAAACAGGTACCAGGATCATAAACACGATGATCCCAATTCCGCAGAATCTGTAGATATGATTTTCATTCAAAGTGCTTACCGGGATATCTTCATTCTGCTCCTGTCCAATTATAAAGACATTAAGCGCCAGAAGGGCAAAAATCCCGAAGAGGCCGGTCGCAAAAGCGTAATGAAAATACCCCAGCCAGTGACAATTATAGGGGATAAGGGTATATATTTTTTGATGTTCCAGTTCAGGATTCACGGGGATTAGCGCTACTCCTAAAGCCATGATTCCGGCAATGTTGGTGAGCACCTCATCGTTCTTCCAGATGGAGGATTTTTTTTCATCATCTTTACCTTTGTACCTAATTAAGAAAAGCCCCACTGCACATAAAGTCCCTGTAAAGATCTCCCTCAAATTGGTGAAATAGTAGTCGCTTATGGTAGGCTGAATCTCCGTTTTAAAAAAGCCAAAGAGTGAAAAAACTACCAGCACCACGGGAAGCAGCACCCCCAGGTAACCTATAGCCCGCCTTAACCTGCGGTAGGTAAAAATATTATTATTTTTAATCATGCCGGATCAAATTGGGGGAATGTCAGGTGATCATAGTGCAAAATATTGTGGGTAATTATAAATGTACTCAAGCAGGTTTGCCTATCTGGAACCCCTTACAACTTTCACATCTTCAGCCAGAATCTTCCGTGCAGTGGCGAGTAAACCGTTATAGCTGCCAATATCTGCACCCAGATCTTCCCCCCAGCTTTCCCCTTTGGTGCGTACTGCAATCGCTTCTTTATCCCAGTGCCAGGAGTAGATGATCTTCTCATATGCAGTTTCCGGTACCTCAAGGTCAAATGAATTCTTCTCATCATCCCAGCGGTAATGATTTTCTGTCTCCACGATCATAATGGGATGATCATTTTTGAGGTAAACTGTAGTAATAAACTGGGCATTGGAAAGAAATATACTTTGAGAGATCTTTCTTATTTCCTTCCCCAACAACCAAACTTCCATACTTCCTCCCCCATCAATAGCCTGATTGTAAACTTCATTGGTATCAAAAGTTATTTGCTTCAGGTCCGGATTCAGGTCAATTTTGCTCACCTCGGTATCTATGTCCAGGACGGATAATTCCTGACTCCAACCCGTAAAACTTATGAAACATATAAGAATGCCGACTATATTTTTCATTTATTTTTTATCTATAACCATCTGTTTAACTGACTCTTATCTCTTCGGAAAAAATACAGCATTAACGAAGATAAGTTTTATCTCTGAAATTTTATCAATGTAAACTGAAATATATGTTATTGCTGAAGTTGTATTGCATATAAATGAGCATCAGTATTTTATATAAGCTTTTCCAAATCTTCTTTGAATTTACATTTCCCGGCTATCATAGTTTTTAACTAATCACCATAGTTATTTAGTATAAAAACTGAAAAGCTATAAGTAAAAATTATAGTATTTTTATGGGAGTTAAATCAATTAAAACCTTCCAACAATGAAAAATAATGATCAATCTGCCCCCGGTAACCACAAAGTATGGGAAGTTAACGAATCCAGCCGCTGCCCGTTTATTGGCGGCGCACTTGATAAAACCGCAGGCAGTGGTACTTCCAACCGCGACTGGTGGCCAAACCTTTTGAACCTAAGCATCCTGAGACAGCATTCTAAATTGTCTGATCCAATGGGTGAGAATTTTAATTATGCTGAAGAATTTAAAACTTTAGACCTGGCTGCGGTTAAAAAGGATCTTCACGATCTTATGACAGATTCTCAGGACTGGTGGCCGGCAGATTATGGGCACTACGGTCCCTTATTCATACGTATGGCCTGGCACAGTGCAGGAACTTATAGAATTGGCGACGGCCGTGGTGGAGCAAGTTCAGGTTCGCAGCGATTTGCCCCGTTAAATAGCTGGCCCGATAACGCTAACCTTGATAAAGCCCGACTCTTACTCTGGCCTATTAAACAAAAATATGGCAGAAAGCTCTCCTGGGCAGATCTTATGATCCTTACAGGAAACGTAGCCCTGGAATCTATGGGCCTTAAGCCTTTTGGTTTTGGTGGTGGCCGGGAAGACATCTGGGAACCTGAAGAAGATATTTATTGGGGTTCTGAAGGAGAATGGCTAAGCAACAAAGAACGCTATGCCAACGAAGACCGACTTGAAAATCCGCTTGCCGCCTCACATATGGGACTTATCTATGTAAACCCTGAAGGGCCTAATGGCAATCCGGACCCTATGGGTGCAGCACGCGATATAAGGGAAACCTTTGGCCGTATGGCGATGAATGACTATGAAACCGTGGCACTTATTGCCGGAGGACACACCTTTGGAAAAACCCACGGGGCTGCAGATCCTGCTGAAAACGTAGGCGTAGAACCTGCAGGTGCCGGCCTGGAAGAAATGGGACTTGGGTGGAGAAACAAATTTGGAACAGGAAATGCCGGTAGTACCATTACAAGTGGTATTGAAGGAGCCTGGACTACAACCCCAACAAAATGGAGCAACAACTTCTTTGAGAACCTCTTCAACTTTGAATGGGAATGCCATAAAGGACCGGGAGGCGCCTTTCAGTGGAAACCTAAAGGTGATGCAGGTGCAGGTACGGTTCCGGATGCTCATGACCCGGCAAAAAAACATGCACCCTTTATGCTTACAACAGATATAGCTTTAAGAGAAGATCCATCCTACGGAAAAATTTCCCGACACTTTTTTGAAAATCCTGAAGAGTTTGCAGATGCTTTTTCCAGAGCCTGGTATAAACTAACACACCGTGACATGGGACCTATTGACCGTTATCTTGGGCCTGAAGTACCAGGCGAAGAACTTCTTTGGCAGGATCCTGTTCCAAAAGTAGATCACGATTTGATCGATAGCAACGATGTTGCCACCTTAGAAAAAAAGATCCTTGATTCAGACCTTACGATTTCCCAGCTGGTATCCACTGCATGGGCTTCAGCTTCTACCTTTAGAATTTCAGATAAGCGTGGAGGCGCCAATGGAGCACGTATTCGCCTGGAGCCACAAAGGCACTGGCAGGTTAACAATCCGCCTCAATTGCAAAGAGTGATAATGAAACTGGAGGAAATTCAGGAAGATTTCAACAGTTCTCAAACCGGAAATAAAAAAGTTTCCCTTGCAGATCTTATTGTGCTTGGAGGCTGCATAGCCGTTAAAAAAGCTGCAAAAGATGCGGGTTATGATATAGGAGTTCCATTCGCCCCCGGCCGTACAGATGCCACCCAGGAGCAAACAGATGTGGAAGCTTTTGAACCCTTGCAGCCAATTGGAGATGGTTTTAGAAACTATTGGAGCAACAGGGACGGTATGAATGCCTCACAGGAGGAGTTGCTTGTAGACAGGGCTCAGCTTTTATCACTTACCCCACCGGAAATGACCGTATTGGTAGGAGGTATGCGAGTGCTGGAAGCCAACCATGACGGATCCAAAAACGGGGTCTTTACAGACCGCCCCGGGCAGCTTACCAACGACTTTTTCGTGAACTTACTTGATATGCGCACCACCTGGAAAGCCAGATCTGAAGCTCAGGACATTTTCACCGGCAGTGATCGTAACACCGGCGAAGGAAAATGGACCGGAACAAGGGCAGACCTTATTTTCGGTTCAAATTCAGAGCTTAGAGCACTGGCTGAAGTTTATGCAGCCAACGATTCCAAGGAGAAATTCGTGAGGGATTTCATCAAAGCCTGGGATAAGGTGATGAATTTGGATCGTTATGATATCAAAAAATAATGCGGGAAGCATAGAGACGCAAAATATTGCGTCTGCATTATAACATTCTAATAAAAAAAATGGCCCGGAAATGGGGCCGTTTTTTTTATTTTATGCAGAATTATATCTTCGCATCTCTAATCACTTCAACTGCCTTTTCCAGTAATTCATCCCGGTTATTTCTAATCCCGTCTATAGTGGGTTTAACTTCAATATCCGGAACTATCCCTACGCGTTGGGTTTCGGTACCATCGGGGTAATACACTCCTATCCCGGAGATAAAGGTTTGAAGACCTCCCGGCAGCATGATTGTGGATATATTACCATCTGCACCGGCAGTGGTACTTCCAATAACGGTAGTGTTACCTCCGGCCTGAAATGCCATAGCTGTATATTCAGCCATACTTTGAGTTATTTCATTCACCAGTAATATCACTTTTCCCTGGTAAGCCTCTCCACCTGCAGGTATTTCCAAATTTTCAGAAAAAGTGAATTCGCCGGGATTATCAATACTACCCCCGGTGAATTTTACAAATGGGGTGGCTGTGGAAACAAAATAAGACCCCATACTAAAAGGAACAAAGATGGAAGGATAATTTCTTATATCGATAATGATCCCTTTGGTGTTCTTAAACTCTTCTTTTATTTGAGCTATATCTTTGTCTTTGATAGATTGCAGGTTCACATAACCAATATTATCTTCCAGCATCTTAAATGATTTTTCGTCACTTTCCCTGTACCAGCCATATAAATTAAGATCTTCTGCCGGATATAATTTCAGGGATTTTGATTGCTCAGCCAACTTACCCGAAACATACCTAATCTCAACTTCTGTCGTATCTCTTCGTAACATTTCACGGGACATGTCTCTCAACTGAGTAGGTACATTTGAAGCAGGATAGAATTTGGATCTCTCCCTCACGATTTCCTCTACGCTTTTACCATTTATTGCTGTGATAACATCACCTATCTCCAACCCTGTTTCAGTTTTCAGCTCCGGGTTGTAATAATCTGTAACCACGAGTTGGTCTTCAATGAACCTGAGGTGGACCGGCGGATAATTTGCACCCTTCCATTCATTGATCCTATTTGCCCCGCCCCATAAGTTGGCGTGAGTATCCTGTATATCTCCAATGATCTTTAGGACGGCAAGTTCGTATTCCAGTTCATTTTCAGCATTTAGAAATACCGGAATATATTCGCTTAAAACCAGGTTCCAGTCCTTGTCTATCAAATGCTTATACGGGAAGAAATAATTGATCATATTCCAAT
>DATHWA010000240.1:0-10064 GCA_035461025.1 Gillisia sp.
TTTTCATATCTTTTAAAACACCGGTAACTTTCATTGGAGTTTTGTCCACACCATATAATAGGACCTTGCCCATAGGATCTTCATTTCCAAAATATTTTTCTGCTATTTGAGGCGTGATCACAATGCTGTTTGCCTGTGTTAAACAGGTGGCCGGATCTCCTTTTGCTAAAGGATAAGAAAGGACCTTCAGAAAATTGGAGTCTACCGCGAATATATTGGATTCGTTGAACAAGCGCTTTTTATCATTTTCACTTGATTCCATTGGAACAATCCCCGGCCTGTAGATCCGGGTATAATTTTCTATTTCCGGAAAATTTTCTACAAGTGCCGCACCTGCGGGAGGAGGAGTGTAACCGGCATAAAATTCATTATCTCCCATTTTTCCCTCAACGTTCACCCTGTAAATACGCTGAGCATCATCAAAAAACTGGTCATACTTTAATTCATCATTTATAAACAGGGCAATGAAGGTGACACTTGCCAGTCCAAGAGCAAGGCCAATAATGTTAACAAGGCTGTTTACCTTATTCCTATATAGATTCCTCCACGCGATTTTGAGATGAATTTGTATCATGATTATTTTGATGTGATGATTGATTGATGATGAACCCGATGATATGATCCCTACACTAAAACATTCTCTGTAACTTTTTGCCCGTCCAGCATCCTGATGATCCTGTGGCTGTATTTGGCATCGTGCTCGCTGTGGGTAACCATTATTATGGTTGTTCCCGCCTCGTTAAGTTCTGTAAGCAGGTCCATAACCTCGTTCCCGTTGCTGCTGTCCAGGTTCCCCGTTGGCTCATCTGCAAGTATAAGCTTGGGGTTATTTACCACCGCCCTGGCAACTGCAACCCTTTGCTGTTGTCCTCCTGAGAGTTGCTGCGGAAAGTGGTTGCGGCGATGCATGATCCCCATTTTTTCAAGTACCTCGTGAACCCGAGTTTTCCTGTCAGCAGATTTCACTCCGGTATAGATCAAAGGAAGCTCTACATTCTCAAAAACGGTAAGTTCATCTATGAGGTTGAAGCTTTGGAAAACAAATCCAATATTGTGTTTTCTCAAATTGGCTCTTTTACGTTCATTGAAACCGGAAACTTCGGTACCATTGAAGACAAAACTTCCTCCGTCCGGATCGTCAAGAAGCCCAAGAATGTTGAGTAAAGTAGATTTTCCGCAACCGGAGGGTCCCATAATGGCCACGAATTCACCTTCCTTTACCTGAAAGGAAAGCTTGTTAAGAGCTACAGTTTGAACCTCCTCTGTCCTGTAGAATTTCTCGAGATTGTCTATTGTTATCATTGCTTGTAGTTATTCGTTTTTATAGATGGTTTAAATTTTTGATTTGCTTTTATTTTTTTTCAGACCCTGTTTTTTTTAGCGGATCTAACACCTTAATCTTTTGGATATTGCCTATTAATAAAGACTGTTTTAGTTGGCTATATGTGACACCTAACCTTTTTTTTTAACCTTCCGAAAGTGAAATTTTACTTACACCGGCGCTGTGCATTCATTTGTTGTTAATCCTTTAAAATTAATTCCTGGATGTCCCCGTAATTATCATAACTGGATGTAATAACCCTATCCCCCGGCTGCAGCCCGTCAAGCACTTCATAGTACTCTGTATTCTGGCTCCCAAGACGAATATCTGCCCGGTAAGCACTCTCTCCGTCCTCACTTACTTTAAAGATCCAGTTACCCCCGGTCTGTTGAAAAAACCCACCTTTTGGAATAAGCAATGCTTGCTTCTCCTGGCTTAGGGCTACGCGTATCTGAAGGGTTTGTCCCCGACGAATCCCTTCTGGAACCTCATCTTCAAAGAGCATATCTACCTGGAACCTTCCATTGGTTACCTGGGTGTAAACTTTATTAATTGTTAAGGTGTACTGCTTGTTATTAAAATTAAAGGTTCCGGTTTGCCCGTTATAGATCCTTGAAATATAGTGTTCGTCCACATCGACCCTTACTTTAAAACCACTCAATACATCGATTTGCCCAAGACGTTCTCCCTTGTTTTTAGACTGTCCAATTTCAGCATCAAGGGATGTAAGTTGCCCATCTACGGGGGCTCTTACTACCAGATCCCCAACTTTTTTACGCATAAGCTCAAGAGCACTCTGGGTACGGGCATAGGAATTTTCTGCCTGGGTTACTTCCTGTCTTGTGGCTATGGAGTCCTGTTTCAAAACTTCTTGAGAAAGTGCCATTCGTTGTTTTTGATAATTGTAGTTGTTTTCAGATTCTATAAGCTCCTGTTTTCCAATTGCGTCTTTATCATACAAACGTTTGTTCAAATTATATATCCTTTCGGCTTCAATAAGGCTGTTTTCAACATCTGTAGACTGGTTAAGCCTGTTTATGGTATTTTGCCTTGCCTGGGTTTGAGAGATTTGCATCTGGGTTAAAAGGTTATAAACCGATGTTTCCTGATTTATAAGACTTAACTCCAGGTCTGTATTGGAAAGGCGAAGAATTGGTTCCCCCGCTTCCATAACGGCACCGTCCTCAACGAATGTTTCTTCCACCCTTCCACCTTCAAGAGCATCGAGATATATAGTAGAGATTGGCATTACTATTCCATTGACAGGGATATTCTCCTGAAAAATTCCCTGTTGAACCGAATTAATACTTATTCTTTCTTTTTGAACATTTAATTTAGAGCTGCCGCCGGATGAAATCAAAACAAAACCTATAAATACAAGCAGAGCAACTCCTCCAAGGATCATTGCGATCTTCTTTGTTGTAAATCTTTTTTTTTCTAATGGTATATCCATTTATATAATCTTTTCTCCTATATCCAGACATTATCATGCCATTCTTTAAACCCCTTGCAATTAGGCTCTTTACATAAAAACCTTCAGAATAAAGTGTTCGAAAATGAACACCTGGTGTTCGCTAATAACACAATTTTTTATATTGACAAATTATCCCCCTGAAAGCACTTTTAAGCTTATGAGAAAATTGTAATATTGTATTTATGATACTCAAAAATGCCAGAATTTTGATCATTGATGATGACACAGATGTACTAGTGGCATTGCGGTTGTTATTAAAATCTGTGGTAAAGGAAGTCGTGGTGGAAAAAAATCCAAACCAGATCCCTTCCCTTTTGCGAAATAATAATTTTGAGGTAATTATCCTGGACATGAATTTTAATGGTCTTGTGAATACAGGAAATGAGGGAATATTCTGGCTCAACAAGATCAAGAGGCTTAGCCCGGGGGCCAGTGTTATCTTAATTACGGCTTATGGAGATATAGATCTCGCAATTAGGTCTTTAAAAGAAGGGGCATCAGACTTTGTTGTAAAACCCTGGAAAAATGAGAAACTGCTCAATTCTGTTAAGGATCTGGTTGAAAAGAAAAAATCTGGTAAAACCCCCGGACCCGGAATCCTTGCAGAAGGAACCTGCATAGTAGGTGAAAGTGAGGTGATGGAAGATGTATTTCTGAAGCTTAAGAAAGTAGCACCTACAGATGCAAATATTCTGGTCCTGGGAGAAAATGGTACAGGGAAGGATCTTATCGCCCGGTCTATTCACGACAATTCCCATAGAAAAGATGGCCCTTTTGTGAAAGTAGATGTAGGGGCGCTCACTCCTACCCTCTTTGAAAGCGAACTTTTTGGATACAAAAAAGGTGCATTTACAGATGCACGTGAAGACAGAAAGGGTCGATTTGAGTCGGCCAATGGCGGTACCCTTTTTCTGGATGAAATTGGAAACATAAGCCTCAAACAGCAAGCCCGTCTTCTAACCGTATTGCAAAACCGGCACATTACCCCGCTGGGATCCAATGATGTTATTCCGGTGGATATAAGGCTTGTGTGCGCTACAAACCTGGACATCTCTATTCTGGCAGATGAAAATAAATTCAGAAAAGATCTTATCTACAGGATCAACACCGTGGATATTACGGTACCACCATTAAGGGACCGAAATGGCGATATCCTTTTACTCACAAAGCATTTTTTGAAGGTCTACGGAGAAAAATATAATAAGGGGCCATTTGAGCTGGACAAAAGTTTTATCCAAAAATTAAAAGGTCATTCTTTTCCCGGAAATGTGAGGGAGTTACAATACGCTCTGGAACGTACAGTAATAATGGCAGAATTTGATATACTAACGGAAGAGGACCTTTTATTTTCTGCCCTGGAGAATTCCCACAAACCAATTGCCCAGGGGGATTTAAAACTCGAGAACATTGAAAAGAATACCATCCTCACCGTTATTAAAAAGAACAAGGGAAATATTTCAAGATCTGCTGAGGAATTAGGGATCACCAGGGCTGCTTTGTACCGTAGACTCGAAAAATATGGCCTATAGAACCCATAGCGTTTTTTTACTTGCCAGGATCCTCATCTTATTGCTCTGCCTTATAGGGTTGGCCTATGCGTTAACAAATTCGCTCTATTACCTGTCTTTTGGTGCCGGCATTTTGTGTCTGATAGTATTTCTAAACCTTCATAAATTCCTGCAACGTCGTTTTACCGAGATCGATGATTTTTTTGAATCGGTTAAATACAGGGATTTTTCAAGAAGATTTGTAGAGGAATTGGGACCCCGGGATATAAGACAACTTCATAAAGGTTTTAATGAGGTTAATCAAGTGGTGAGGGAGATTAATGCTAAAAAGGAGGTGCAATACCTTTATTTGCAGAAGATCCTTGAAATGGTTGATATAGGAATTATAGCATATAATCTTGATACCGGGGAAGTGCTGTGGGCAAATGATACCATAAAGAACACCCTGGACATGCCCTCCTTTAAAAATGTAAGTTTCGTGGCGAGGAGAAAACCTGATCTGTATGCAGATGTTTTTGATTCCTATCACCCAAAGGCAGGTTCAGTATCCCTTAAAGTGAATAATGAAACCCTTAAGGTGCTAATTTCTGATACGCTTTTCCTTATAGAAGAAGAAACCTATAAACTTATCGTCCTCCAAAATATTGATGAAACCCTGGATAAGAACGAGTCTGAAGCCTGGAAAAAACTTCTTAGCGTAATGACGCACGAGATCATGAACTCCATTGCTCCTATCTCCTCCCTTGCCGATACTATCAATAACCAGGTAGAACTTTCCATTAAGGATCCCAAGACTTTTCCGCTGGAAAAAGAGGATCTACAGGCCGGGATCATAAGTATAAAAAAGCGTAGTGAAGGCCTTATGAAATTTGCCAAAACCTACCGTAGTTTAAGTAAGGTCACTCAGCTCAACCTGGAAAAGGTATTTGTGCATGAACTATTTGACAATCTTCATCACCTCATGCTTCCCTTGCTTAAGGATAAGCATATAAATATCAGCTTTAATGAGCAGGTAACGGGCCTTCAGGTAGAAATAGACACTTATCTTATTGAGCAGGTGCTAATAAACCTAATCCTGAATGCAATGGATGCCTGTAAGCAGTTGGAAGAACCAAAGATCACGATAACCGCGGGAAAAGCTATAAATGGTAGTATTCACATTGTGGTAGCTGATAACGGCGTGGGTATACCGCCGGAGATCTTAGACACTATATTTGTTCCTTTTTTTACAACAAAAAAGAATGGCAGCGGAATTGGGCTTAGCCTCTGTAAGCAAATTATGCTACTCCACAAAGGTAAGATCAATGTTCAAAGCAAGGAAGGTACAGGTACAGCGGTGAGTATAGTGTTTTAGAATCACGAAAAATAATTTTGAGTTCAGTACCAATGGCTACGGTAGTCAAAAATTAAAACACATAAAATTCCTTATGTAACAAAAGTCACATTTGTTATCGTTTCCTATATCTATATTTGGCCTCAATGGATCTAAAGCCTTACATAGCAATTTTTTTTACGGTTATTTTCTTCGGAAAGTTCCTGATGCTGGACGCAAAAATTTTTGAAAAAATTCTTGTGTCCAACGAGGTATCTTATGTGAACCCACTCTGTGATAAGAATAATTCCGAAGTTAATGATTTAGAAATTCCTCAGGATCTAATTCCTAAATCAAAAGATCAGAGAATTGCCATAGAATCCTTTTGTAATGCACCTTTTCACTTCGAAATAGTAACCTGGACCCAAATCCAGGTTCAGGATGTGTATCAACATTATTCTTACACCTTCCCCAATACCCCACAAATATTAAGGGATAATTTTTACCCCCCTCCCAAAGTTGCATAGATAAATTATTGATTACCGGATGCAAGATCCGGACTTATTCAAATTTCACTTTGGTTTTTCCGATATTATAATAATAAACGGGAGCCGAATTAATGATTCAATAAATACTATTCAATGAAAAATAAAATATTAGTCTCAAATACCTCGATTAAGGTATTAAGAATCATGCTTAGCGGGATCTTTCTTGTTGCAGGAGCCAATCACCTATTTAATGTTGAGGGAACAGTTAATAAAATGGACCAGGCCAGCCTAAAGGGAATGGCTTACGCAATTGGAAATCCCGAGTATATGGTTATACTCTCCGGTGTTGTAATGCTTATAGCAAGCATTTCTTTAATTATTGGTTTTAAAACCCGCTATGCGGCTGCAATTCTCGCCCTGGTTTTAATACCTATCACTATCACCGTACAAGTAGGCCAAATGAGTTCTCTTGGGCCTCTGTTCAAGAACATAGCCATTATGGGAGGACTACTTTTCTTTATATTAAACGATTTTAATACTCAAAAAACTATAGGAACAGCTCAACCAGAATTGAGCCTTAAAACCAAATAATTATGAAAACAATAATTTTAAGCAGCCTGGCATTGATCTTTATATTAATTACTAATCCTTTGCAGGCTCAGGACCATGGTCATGACTTGAACAACTATGTTGTCCTCACAAAAAAAGTTGACCAGTTGAAGCCAATTATACTCACTGCCCAATCTCTAAAAGAGGAAGACGGGGAGCAGTTTGGTGATTTTCAGGCTATTCTATGTGGGCAGGATATTAGCCTGCTTACCAACAAGGAAAAAATGAAAGATTTCATTATCCAGGCTGAAGAAGCGGGAGTTAAATTAATTGCCTGTGGTTTTTCTATGAAAAAATTCGGGGTTGATGCAAAAGATATTCCTTCAGAATTTAAAATCGTTGAAAATGGAATTTTATATGATTTCCAGCTTCAGAAAAAAGGCTATTACAGTTTAGGACTATAAAAATTAATTATGAAATGGGCAAGATATGCGAATTGCCTATGACCATTAGAAAACAATTTAATATCTACATATGAAAATAAATAAAACAGCCCTTTTGGCACTGTCAATTTTAAGTGCAGGAATTTTAAGTTCCTGCCAGGAAATGACAGGTAAGAACGGCGACCAACCCAATAGAACCCAAATGGACACAGTAAAGATCACTCTCTTACAAACTGCTGATATTCATGGACAACTGGATCCTCACCTGGAGCTCTTCTGGGAGAATGACAGCATCGTATTTAAAGAACGTGGTGGGCTTGCTCATATACAAACCTTGTTTAAGGAAGAAAAGGCAAAAAACCCCAATACCTTTATTGTTGATGGAGGAGACCTGATCCAGGGAAGCGGGTACGCTGCTCTTTCGCAAGGATCCATATTTCCTGAGATAATCAAAAATATGGATTTTGACCTTTTAATCCCGGGAAACTGGGAAGTGGTGTATGGAAAAGATGTGATGCTGGAAGTAATGACCGCTTTTGAGAAACCCATTATTGCCCAGAATATGTTCCACGAGGATGATCAAAGAGAACTTTTTCCACCTTATTGGGTCCAGGAGATTGCAGGAGTAAAACTTGGCTTTATAGGTATAAACGATCCAGATGTCCCCATACGGCAAAATCCCATCTTTAGCGAGGGGATTAATTTTAGGGGAATAGATGATAGCGTTAAGGACTTAATTGAAAAGGTAAAACATGAGGAGAAGGTAGATGCCCTCTTCCTTGTCACCCATATTGGGATCTTTAAACAAGTAGAACTGGCCAATAATCCTATGGTGGCCAATGTTGATTATATCCTTGGAAATGACACTCATGAGCGTATACGCAAACCTATAGAAGGAAAATATGCAAAAGTGACCGAGCCGGGAGCCTTTGGTTCCTTTGTAGGTAAACTTGATCTTTACTTCTTAAATGGGAAGATTGTAAGAGAGGAATATGAACTTATGGATGTGGATCCTGAGCGTTACAAAGCCGATCCCTTAATCGCTGATCTGGTAGAAAAAGCCAAGGCACCTTACAAAGAACATTTGGAAACTGTGGTTGGTTATACCACTACTCCTATTTACAGATACCTAACGGTTGAAACCCCTATGGATAATATGATCACAGATGCAGCAAGGTGGAAAACCGGAGCAGATATCTCTATCTCCAACGGCTTTAGATTTGGTAACCCAGTGGTTCCGGTAGATGGAAAACCTGCACCTATCACAAGGGCCAATTTATGGAACCTGATTCCTGTAGATGAAAAGGTGAAAACAGGAAAGGCTACGGGAAAACAGATAAAAGACTGGCTTGAAAAAGAGATGCACAATGCGTTTGCCGAGGTTTCTACCGAGAGATTCGGTGGTTGGTTAGTTCGTTTTTCTGGGATGGAAGTAGATTTTAATTCACAAAACCCCAGAGGTGAGCGCATCAATTCTGTCAAAGTGAAGGGTGAGGAAATGAAGGATGATCAATATTATACTATTTCTGCCTGTGTACGCCCCGGAGATCCTGAAGATAATCTTTGTCGTATGCCCAATGTAAAGGATGTTGAAGTTAAAGATTATACCATCCATGAGGTGGTAGAAGAATATTTGCGAAAAAATTCCCCTGTCTCGCCAAAATTGGACAAGCGGGCATATAGCCATGATCTGGGCCCAAATTCTTTCTCAACAGTTCCCGGAACAAATTATAAGTTTCAATAGAAAAATAATTTTATACAACTTAACCCTCATTGTTTAAGAGCAGTGAGGGTTTTTTATTATTAAATAGCCTGCCCTCCAAACCTTTTGTCTTCTGCAGTATCTACTGTAATCCTAATAAAAAAGAATCAGCACCGCACCCGGTTGAATAATAAGGAAAAACTGCCAGCTCATAATTCCAAACAGTTGTTAAATAACTGCAGCAAGTAAATGATAAATGGATCAATGCCAAAAGTTGTGCAGGAATTAAAAGTACAACGCTTATCATCATCATGAGTAGAACCTGCAGGATCAAAAAGCCCGCCAACGCGGGAAACACGATTACCAGATCAATCTTAAATCTTACTTGATATTAAATCATCTCCTGGTATTACAATACAGGAAACTTCTGGATATATAGGAAGCACACAGACTATTTATCTGGCTGTAGGAACTTGTGATTGAAAAGAAGAAGCAGTAGGGTGTTTATAAAAAGCTGCGAATTCCTCATTTTACTAAAGGCGGAAATACAAAATGACTAAATACTTTTTAGTTAAAAAGACAGTCTCTAAATCCCGGGCATAATAGCGGAAGAATTATCCAGGTATGAAATATTAACAACAAAAAGAAGATGACTCCCATAATTAAGGCGTGGATTATATAATTAGTTTCACCTGTAGGTTTAAATTTTGGCCACAATAATCCAAAAAAACCTGTAACAAATAATAAAAAGGGCAGACCTGAAAAAAGAACCATAAATTTTAAATTGCACTCTCCAGAATATAAAGAATAAACAACATAGCCCACTAGAAAGGATAGTAAAATAAATGCCCAATAAATTTTGGCTCCTATAAATTTTTTCATTGCCATATCATCTAATTACTTCTAATTTACATAATAGACTTTAAAATTTTATTGACATTTATCATTAAAGCAGAACGTTAAAAAAAGGACCATCCCAAAAGCTGGAAGAAGGAATTAAAAATATAGTATTTTTTAATATAAGATTGAACATGATCTATACATTCCGCAACATTTATGCTTGATCCAAAAGAGTAATATAAATTAAGTATTGAGTGTTTTCCGGGTGTTCTATTGCCCAGTTTGGAATTGGGACAGCGACCTTAAAATGTTTTTTTTCTAACTTTCTGCGGAAAATATTGATTGTGGTAATGGAAATTCCAGGATTCCATAACAAAGTCTATTCAAATAGACCTGAATGATTCGGAAAGAATGGTAGTTATAGACC
>DATHWA010000241.1:0-7430 GCA_035461025.1 Gillisia sp.
CCGTAAAAGGCAATATGATAGATATGGCGGTGGGTATAATCATTGGGACCGCCTTTAATAAAGTAGTAGATGTCCTGGTAAAGCAAGTAGTAATGCCACCTTTATCAATCATGACAGATGGTATTAACTATGCCAGCCGCAGGATAGTGCTTCGGGCAGGAGTCCCTGAACAACCGGGGGTTGCACCGGCATTGGAGGAAGTGGCAATAGGATATGGTGCACTGGTAGAGGCCTTGATAGACTTTCTTATTATTGGAATGACTATTTTTGTCGTAGTAAAGTTAATGAACAGATTTCGCCGGAAGTCTGAAGATCCTAAGGATAAAACCGTGGAAACACCCAAAAATATCCAGCTCCTTACCAGCCTTACAGAACTTATGGAAGAGCAGAACAAAATTTTACGAAAAGGCGGCGAGAAGCAGTAATTACTGAATCCTTTTGACCTCTCCTCTTTCCTTTTTACTATCACCTACAAGTCCGTATTCAAACATATAGGTGTCCTTCCCTGTAGTAAGTATTTTTATGTGAATAGGCTGCCTCTCTGCCCGGTTTTTGGGATTAAGGTTCTTGAGTATGTATTCGCAGTCATTGATCCATCTAACGGAGGAGGTGTCTGTTTTTCCCTGGAAATAATCTATTTCTATAGAATCATTCCTCACGAATTTAGAGGTGACGATCTCTCCGTTTAAGTAAGTTTCAAATTCATAAGTTCCGGTTTTATAACTTGTACAATCCCTCTCCGGAGAGTAACAGCCTGTTAACATAGTTAGGAATAGGAATAACAAGAGGAGGTTTTTCATTCTAAGATATTTTTACCGGGATAGTACGAAAAAAGGGTAGCCCGTAAACTGAATGCAAAATAAAGCTATTCCTGTGTAATTTTCAATTTTCAAAGGCTTCAAAAGTTCCATCATTATAGAAAATAACGATTTTCCTGATTTCCTTTGCCTTAAGTTCTCTTTCAGCATAATGTTCTCCGGAATTTACTCCGGGAGAAACTGTTTTCTTTTCAGTTGATAGATTTGATGGTGAAACAGAATCAGCTGTGGGAGAGGTGGTGGGTTTTTGTTTTTCAGATCGGGAAGGAAAATTTCCTTTGCCATTAAGCAACCAATACAATTCAACATCAGGGTAAGATTGTACGATCTTAAGTACAAAATCGAGGCTGGGTTTATTTCTTCCCGAAAGAATATGAGAAATAGAAGAACGGCCTACATCTATAGCATCTGCAAAAGCTGCGGCTGAAAGATCATAGTATTCCATCACTCGCTGGAGGCGTTGACCAAATTCTTCACTGTTTACCATTGTAAATTCTATAATTAATTTAATACGTTTACAAATGTAATAATAAACTTGGATTACATCTGTCTACAAATGTAAACTTATTCCTCCTATTGTCAATCAAAAGTTCAGGTGAAAGGGCGTAATTTCCTAAATTTAAAGAATATAGATATAAAAAAACATGCGCATGGATTTTTTCCAATACTAGCAAGGCAAGTCTGAATGATCAATGTCAATAGTTGTTTACAACCGTAAACACTAAGCCAATATTTTACTGTTTACAATTGTAAAATTTCCTTTATTTACTTTTGTAAACATGAAAACATCCATTACTTCCTATCAGGATTATGAAAAAAGATATAGCGATTTTAAAGACCAAAATTTGGAGGGGCGTTATCTTACATTTGATCATTTGGAAAATTCCTTAAAGGAATTAAGATCTCTTTTTGAGATTAAGCAAATTGGAATATCGACACTAGGAACTCCTATTGAAATGATTTCTGCAGGACACGGAAAAATTAAAATTCTTGCCTGGTCTCAAATGCATGGAAATGAATCTACCACCACCAAAGCAGTTTTGGATCTCTTGAATTCCTTTCGGTTATTTCGCAATGAAGATTATATAGCATCTATTTTAAAGAACATTCAAATTCGCATCATACCCATGCTAAATCCTGATGGGGCCAAAGCTTATACCCGCGTAAATGCAAATGAGATTGATCTTAATCGGGATGCTCATAACAGGGAAGAAGTAGAAAGCAGGGTTTTACGTGATGTTTATGAGGAATTTGAACCTCATTATTGTTTTAACCTGCACGATCAACGTACCATCTTTAGTGCAGGTCAAAAAACTTTGCCTGCCACACTTTCCTTTTTAACCCCGGCTATGAATGAAGAGAGAGCCTTAACGCCGGAAAGAGAAGCGTCCATGAAAGTTATTGTTGCGATGAATCAAAATTTGCAGCAGCATATACCCGGAATGATTGGACGGTATAGTGATGAATATAATATTAATTGTACCGGGGATACATTCCAAACAATGGGTGTTCCTACTGTATTATTTGAAGCAGGTCACTATTATAATGACTATCATCGCGAAAATGTGAGAAAGTTCATGGTATTCGCTCTGGTTACAGCTCTTGAAACTATTGCTACGGGAGAAGTAGAAGCTCTTGATGCAGCTCATTATTTTAAAATTCCGCAGAATGAAAAATTATTCTTTGATGTAATTCTTCGTAAGGCCATTGTTGAGGGGCAAATAGTTGATGTCGCTATACAATTCAAAGAAGAATTAAATGGGAATAAAATTGAATTTGTACCATATGTGGAAAAAATAGGACCTGCTCTAAATTATTATGGACACAAGGAAATTGATTGTGAAGAAAAAGAAGTTAAACATGAGGATGGAAATAAACTCAGCGAAAACGTTATAGTTCACAATCTTCTTGTTAAAGGTGTGGTTTTAATTATAAAATATGCAAATAAGTGAAAATCGTTACTAATTATTTATTGAATTTGTATTAATTTTGTTTTTCATTTAAAGACGTTAAGAGTTATGGCAAAGTATAAATTAGACGATACAGATCACCAGATTCTCGATATGCTTATCGAGAATACCCGAACCCCTTTTACAGATATAGCAAAAAAATTAAATATTTCTGCAGGAACGGTTCATGTAAGGGTGAAAAAAATGGAGGAGGCGCAAATTATTCTTGGTTCCTCGCTTACCCTTAATTATGAAAAGCTGGGATATGCCTTTATTGCTTATGTAGGAATATTTTTAAAGAATACTTCACAGACAAAATTTGTTTTGGAACGTATTAATGATATCCCATTTGTAACAGTTGCACACGTTACAACCGGCAAATTCAATGTATTCTGTAAGATACGTGCAAGGGATACTCAGCACGCAAAAGAAATTATTTTCCAGTTGGATGATATTGAAGGGGTATACAGGACAGAGACGATGATTTCCCTGGAAGAAAGTATGAATGACAAAAAGAGACTTATGCATTCTATATTTAAGGGTCTGTAATTTATATTAAACTTATATTAAACCCCCTTTAATCTTAAGTGTTAAAGGGGGTTTTTTATATCTTGTTTTGAACGAAATTCTTCAAATTAAAATTTTAATGAACATTCAGGATCTTAAAGGAGAGGAGTATCCTCCATACTATCAAAAATATATCGACCAATTGCCTCAGGAAGATTTACTTAATATCATTAACCGGCAGAAAGAGGAAATGATTAACTTTTTGGATAAACTTCTGGAGGAGGATCTTGCAAAAACCTATGCCCCGGGTAAATGGACCGTAGCACAGGTTCTCCAGCACTTATTTGATACAGAGAGGATTTTTCAATACAGGGCATTGCGTATTTCCCGGCAGGATAAAACCCCATTACCCGGCTATGACCAGGATGCATACGTTCCTGCATCCTTCGCAAATCAAAGAAATAAAAAAGAACTTTTGGAGGAGTATAGAACTATTAGAGATGCAGGCATCAGCCTTTTCAAAAGTTTTTCCAGCGCAATGCTAAAAGAAAGGGGACATTCCAGCGGGGGAACTCTTAGTGTGGCAGCTGCAGGTTTTATAATTGCTGGACATGAGAAGCACCATTTAAAATTATTTCAATCTCTTTATAAGTTATGAGACGCGTAAAAACCTTTTTCAGTCTTTTCAAAAAGACTTACTTCAGCTGGAATAGTAATGACCCCTGGGCAGAGAGTGCTATTATCGCATATTATACCCTTTTTTCCCTGCCTTCTTTGTTAATTATTGTGGTTTCCATAGCAGGTTATTTTTTTGGAAGAGATGCCGTACAGGGGAGACTTAACAGCCAAATTACCGAATTTATTGGGGCAGATGCTGCCCGGGCAGTTGAGGGAATGGTCACAAGCGCTGCTATTACAGAAAATTCAACCTGGGCTATTATTTTTGGAGTGGCCATGTTGTTATTTGGTGCCACCGGGGTTTTCTTCAGGCTTAAAAAATCAATGAACAATATCTGGAACGTGGCTGCAAAAAAAGAAACCTTTATGCGAATGGTTATGGACCGGGTAATTTCTTTCGGGATGGTACTGGCGATTGGCTTTTTAATGTTGATGGCCCTTGTGGTATCTGCCCTTGTAAAGATCATGGGGGAATACATTGAAGATGTGGCCCCAGTCATTACTTCCGTTGGGTTAAACATCCTTAATTATATTCTTTCATTTGCATTTATAACCGTGCTTTTTGGAGCTATCTTTAAGCTATTGCCGGATATTCATCTCAAATGGAAAATCACAATATACGGTGCAGCTCTTACTACCATCTTATTTCTTATAGGGGAATTTCTTATGGGGTATTATTTTGGGCAAAGTAACCCGGGATCTGTCTATGGTGGTGCATCCTCCATTGTTCTTATTCTTTTGTGGGTAAATTATACCTGTCTTATCATGTTTTTTGGAGCAGAATTTACCGTTCAGTACGCGTTGCATAAAAATGAAAGAATAAGGCCAAATAAATTTGCCGAGCCGGCCATTTTTAAAGAGTTGGAAAAACTTGAAAAAAAGAATGTCAAACTTCACGAAGACCATAAACTCTTACAACGAATAAAAGCCACAATAAACGTTGAGAAGGAAAGGGAAGAGTGCGAAACAGATGATTAATAAAGGTTTAACGCAGTTCCCGCTTAATTTATAAACCTCTTAAGAGGTATGCTCCGCGATATCCTGTAAATTGAAGAGAGCTTTATTTTTTAATTTAAAACAAGAAAAATGAAAAAGAGAATAGCCATACTGGCTACAAATGGATTTGAGGAAAGTGAATTAACGTCACCAAAGGAAGCTATGGAAAAAGAAGGTTTCCAGGTTGATATTGTAAGCACAGAAAAAGGTAAAATAAAAGCCTGGAATGAAGGTAACTGGTCTAAGGAGTATGAAGTGGATTATACCCTTAATGAAGTCACTCCAAAGGACTATAATGCGCTGGTATTACCCGGAGGGGTTATAAATCCGGACAAATTGAGAAGGAGTGAGGATGTACTGGTTTTTGTTAGGAAATTTTTTGAGGAAAAGAAACCGGTGGCTGCTATTTGCCATGCTGCCTGGACACTTATAAGTGCAGATGTGGTAAAAGGAAGAAAAATGACCTCTTTCCATTCCATTAAAACAGACCTCATAAATGCCGGCGCTAAATGGGTAGATGAAGAAGTTGTGGTAGACCAGGGTTTTGTTACAAGCAGAAATCCGGATGATCTTCCTGCATTTAATTCGAAACTAATTGAAGAGATAAAAGAAGGCAAACATGAAGGACAACATGCCTAAAAACTAAAATAAAGAAAGGCTGTTTAAATAGTATCTCGACTAGATCTTTATTTAAACAGCCTTTTTTTATTATTTATCTTCATCTTCCTCGTCAACTTCTTCTTCAATCTCTTTTTCAGGGATATCTACTATTGGTTCATTAAAATCTGAATCCTCATAATCGTCTTCATCATAATTTGCCATAGTGTTTTCCAGCCTGGTACTCACTTTTACCAGGTAGATTGAATCTTCAGTTCGTACTTCAACAGCCTCAATAGTCTCATTTTTAGCATTTTTAAAAGAGATGATCTGGTCGTCGTCATAACCGTCTGGATACTTCTCTACAAGAAGACTTAAAATTTCCGGGGTTAGTTTTTTGTAATCTACAATTACTCTTTTCATATCTGTTTTTTGACTGTGCAATTATAATAAAAATTGGATAACATCCAAACGGGGAAATAATTTAAAAAAATAAAACAGAACAACAACCTCTATTTGCGTTTTTTAAAATTATAATAATAATTAAGGGCATCTATTTGAAGCTCTCGTGGAACCTCACAATCAATTACGGGTTCTCCAATTTTTTTAAGCAGTACAAATTTTATTTTTCCGTGTGAATTTTTTTTATCAAACTTCATAAACTCCAAAATAGGCTCATAATCCTCCTTACTAATATCTATTGTGGAATAGGTTTCCAAGAGCTTTTCTGTAACTTCGGCAAGGTCTTCCCGGGAAAAAGAATACAGTTTATTAGAAAGATATGCGGCTATGATCATTCCGGCAGCAACTGCTTCTCCGTGAAGCAAAGGTTTTTTATGCGGATGGTCCAGATAAAAGGATTCTATGGCATGGCCAAAGGTATGTCCAAAATTCAGGGTTTTTCTCAAATTTTCTTCTCTGGGATCTTTGGTGACCACCGCTGTTTTTATGTCAACAGATTCTGCTATAAGATCTTCCAGGTCTTCCTGGGTTAGTTTGTTTAATTGTGTAGCTTTATTCCAGTAATCTCTGCTTGCAATAAGCCCATGCTTTAGAATCTCTGCCAGGCCACTTCTCATTTCTACTGCCGGAAGTGTAGCGAGGTATGAAGTGTCTATGACTACCATTTCCGGCTGAGAGATAACTCCTATTTGATTTTTAAGGTTATCCAGGTCTACCCCGGTTTTTCCGCCTACAGAGGCATCTACCATGGAAAGGAGGGTGGTGGGGATATTTATATAGGCAATTCCTCGTTTAAAAGTGCTGGCAATGAAACCACCAAGGTCTGTAACCACTCCGCCTCCCAAATTTATTATAAGTGCCTTCCTGTCTGCCCCTAGTTCAGAAAGAGCTTTCCATATCCCGGTGCAGGTTTCAATATTTTTGTTTTTCTCACCTTCCTCCATTTCGATTACTTCTATTACACAAGAGGTTTCCAGTTTTTGTAGCAGCAGGGTAAGACATAAATCCCGGGTATTACTATCTACTAAAATGAAGACAATTGATGGCGAATGGGAGCTTAAAAAGTCATTGATTTTAGCATATCCTTCTTCAGAATAAAAAACCGGGGCCTGATGCGCGTCTAAAGTCATAGTTTATAAGGTTTGAGCGATGTTTTAAAAAGTCGAAAATAAGGAGAATTTTAATAAAAATTCACTTCCCAATATTTATCTTTGTAGTATTAATAATTATATAATGATCACACAAAAGATTTTCAATGATACCGAGACAGCTTTTAAGTTAAAATCTGACGAGGAACTTAACAGGGGTCTCTTCCTTTTTGGAATGATCAACAGGCCCACTTTAGTAAAAGTGGGAACGGCTCTAACCCGTTTTTCCCTTAAAATGCATCTGCCGGTGGAAGGGCTCATTAAGAGTACTATTT
>DATHWA010000242.1:0-7171 GCA_035461025.1 Gillisia sp.
TGAATCCTGCTCTGTGTCGTAAAGGAATAAATTGGAATCGTTGGTATTAATAGATTTGGTAAGTGCTATAAACCTTCCGTTAGGAGAGACTCCTCCAAAATCATAAGCTTCAGAATTTTCATATAGAAGTTCCGGGGTAAAGGATTCCAGATCCATCTTATAAATATCGGTGTAACGAGGGTCCCGCTCATTGCTTCCGTAATAAAAAGCATCGCCGGCCTTGGTCCAGCCATAGAAAAGTGCCCTGGCATTTTCAGCCGGGGTTAATCTTTCAATACTGTCCCCATCCTTCACGAAAATTTTGTAAACCTCATCTCCATTGTTATCCATTCTAAAAAGGATCCTGTCATCGTTAGGAAAAAAGGAAATGGCGTAGACAGAAGAACTGTCTGAGTCTGTTACCGGGGTGAACTCGCCACCAGATGTTGGCACCGTATACATATTAAAGATCCCGGACCTGTTACTGGTAACCAGAAGCCTGGAATTATCCGGGGAAAAACTCCCTCCAAAAACAGCTTCATTATCCATGAACTGCTCAATGGAATAAGTAGCCACTTCTCTTTTTTCTTCTGCTTCTTTTTCTTCCTTACAGGAAATTAGTAGCAAAAGGAAAAAACCTAAAAAAATAAGATTTTTCATAAATTTATATTTGATTAAAAACTTGTTAAGTGGTTAAATTTAAGGATTTTTACTGCTCTAAAATAAGGGAACACACTGTTTCTTAGCTATATTACCAAATAAGATTGCAAATTCTTAAAAAGTACCGGCACATTAGAAGTTTTTAATTGATCCCGTTTTATAAAAAATGGACTAATAGAATAACCGAAAATGAAAAACTACACTATCCCGAAGAATACGCGAATTGGCCATATTCATCTAAAAGTAGGGGATTTGGAACGCTCTTTACAATTTTACAGGGATCTGCTTGGATTTGAGATTACCCAGAGATACGGAGACCAGGCTATCTTTATTTCAGCCGGAGGTTATCATCATCATATAGGCCTGAACACCTGGAACAGTAAGAATGCCCCGCCAGCCGCGAAAAATGGAGTTGGATTGTTTCATACCGCCATCCTTTATCCTGAAAGAAAAGATTTGGCAACTATCCTTGACAGACTGCAAAAAGCAGGTTACCCGCTTACAGGAGCTGCAGACCATGGGGTATCTGAAGCACTTTATATGGACGACCCGGATGGAAACGGAGTAGAGCTTTACTGGGACAGGCCTCAGGAGAAATGGCCGGTTGATAAGGATGGAAATATAGAAATGTACACCCGTGCCCTGGATCTAAATTCGTTGCTGCTGGAATTGTAGTAACATTGTCGGGAAGCTTCCGGAGTTTCTATACTTTACAAAAGAATTATTCTCAAGTATACTGAATGAATTTAAGATGGTAGAAATACCTTCAGCTAAGCAGTTGAATAATCCTTTAAACTGAAAGCTTCGGCTAAGATAATTTTTTGCTGCTTCTACTATTTTCATTTTCGTGTCAAAAGAATTTCTAAATTTGAGTAGAGCGACAATTTTTCAGAATTATGGAAAAAGATCCGGCTATCAATCTGCCTTCCTGTGACGTGCCTGCCATATGGCAGGATCATAAAAATGAGCTGTTCAGTTTTATCCTAAAAAGGGTAAAAGACCGGGAACTTTCAGAAGATATCCTACAGGAAGTATTGATGAAGGTTTATAAATTCTGTCTCTCCAAACGCGGCGTAAGAAACCTTAGAAGCTGGTTATTTCAAATAGCACAAAATACCATTACAGATCATTACCGGAGCTCCTCAAAATTTACAGACAGCGAAGTACCCGATGTAGCTGAAGAAGATGAAAATATGGCTTTTAAGGAGGCTGTGAATTTTATTGAACCTATGCTGGGTTTTCTTCCGGAAGAATATGCTGTTCCCCTGAGAATGGCCGATATAGATGGCTTAAAGCAGGCAGAGATCGCTCAAAAGTTGAGCCTCTCCCTTCCCGCGACAAAATCCAGAATACAACGGGCAAGACAGCTTCTTAAAGCTGAATTTGTCACCTGTTGCAATTTCGAGACAGATGCACAGGGCAACCTGGTTTCTTTTGATATTAAAGCCACCTGTACTCCCCTTCTGAATTATCACAAAAAAAATAATTGATATTTTTTGCATCTTTTTCCAGGGCTTTTCGTCCTGATGGTGTATAACAACAAAAACACCTTTAAGATGAAAAGATTTCACGTACATGTAAGAGTTAAAAACCTGGAGGATAGCGTCGCATTTTACAATGCCCTGTTCAATACCCCTGCAACTATTTTAAAACCAGATTATGCTAAATGGATGCTGGAAGACCCCCGAATAAATTTTGCTGTCTCCTCCGGGCACACTGAAAACGGAATAGAACACCTGGGCCTGCAAACCGAAACTGAAGAGGAGCTACTCGAGGTATATCAAAACCTTCAGAATGCAAAAGGTACTGTAAGAGAAGAAGGAGAGTGTACCTGCTGTTATTCCAAATCGCAAAAAAGCTGGATCACAGATCCGCAGGGAGTAGACTGGGAGGCCTTTTATACCCACGGCACAGCTACAGTCTACGGGGAGGGTGAAAATGCACGTCCTGCACCGGAGGTGATGGAGCAGTGGAATGGAAATGATGCCAGGGACGCTGCAAAGCCGGAGATCACAAAAGAGGTAACTGCAGCCTGTACTAATGGAACCTGTAATAATTAGAACCCTGAAACCGGCAGACTGGCCCCGGGTAAAGGAAATTTATGAAAGTGGCATAGCCACAGGAATCGCAACATTTGAAACCATAGCCCCAACCTGGAATGACTGGGATTCCTCCCACCTTCCTTTTTCCCGCCTGGTGTCTTTATGTAAGGAAACGGAAAAGGAACTGGTAACGGGGTGGGCAGCATTAAGCCCAGTCTCAGGTCGTTGTGTATATGGAGGAGTTGCAGAGGTAAGTATTTACATAGACCCGGGATATCGAGGGAAAGGATTAGGCACAAAACTTCTTCAAAACCTTATTGAAACAAGTGAAGAGAATGGAATTTGGACCCTGCAGGCAGGCTTATTTCCTGAAAACACAGCAAGTTTGAAAATGCATCTTCAAAATGGCTTCAGGCTAATTGGAAAGAGAGAGAGAATTGGGAAACTTCGCAATGTATGGAAAGACAACTTAATCCTGGAAAGACGCAGTGACAGGGTGGGAATTGATTAATTCTTTTAAAAAATAATTGACAGGACTGTAACATTTTAAAACAACAATCTTCTTTAATAAATAACTAATGATTTAAAACCAATGAAAAAAATTTTATTAATCTGTATGATTACTTTTCTCAGCTTTCAAACACAGGCGGAGGAAAGATATATCACTACCTCAGACGGGGTAGAACTATACGTAACTGTAAAGGGAAGTGGAGAACCTTGTTTATACCTGCATGGAGGCCCCGGTTCCGGAAGCTATTGGGTTGAGAAATTCTTCGGGGAACAACTGGAAAAACAATTTACAATGATCTACCTTGATCAACGCGGGGTAGGAAGGTCCTCCAGCCCGCAGGATCAAAATTATTCAATGGAAAGAATGGCACTGGATTTTGAGGAGGTAAGAAAAGCACTGGGTTATGACTCCTGGATAACCCTTGGTCATTCCTTTGGAGGAATACTTCAAATGGGGTATCTGGAATATTTTCCTCAATCTTCCAAAGGCCTTATAATGGTTAATTGCACCCTGGACATAAATGAGAGTTTTTGTGAGAGCTGGAGCCCAAAAGCAGCAGAATTTTTAGGGATCACAGATCTTCCGGGTTGCGCTAATGACACGCTGCCTTTAATGGACAGGATGCAATCCCATATTTATGAGCTGAAGCAAAAGGACATTTTCTGGAAGATGGGCTTTGGGACCAAAGAGGCGGAGGCTTTGCTGGATGCCACATACACCGAGATTCCTAACTGGAATTTCAACTTTGGAAATGCTGCCTTCTCCTATGAAGAATATTGGAAAAACTTTAAGCCTGCTACTGCGGGGGTTAGCGTTCCCGTATTATTCTATTATGGGACAAAGGACTGGATGGTTGGCCCGCAGCATTACAAGGGAATGCATTTCCAAAATATGTTGTTATGGAAAAACGAGGGTGGACATATACCATTTATGGAAAATCAGGATGATCTTGAAAAAGCTATTTTCACCTTTCGAACAGAATATAATTTTTAAAATAAAATTTTTTAGTAATGCGGGTAGTTTGAGGCCAAACTGCCCGCATTTTTTTTATGCATTTTTTTTCACATAAATAACTGAAATACAGTTTTTTATATTAATTTAACATGGCCTTTCAAACCTTCCACATAACTGCTTATTTCCTGCGGGTAAAATCATTGTTTAATTAATAAGCACATGTATGAAAAATGTAATTTTATTAATGCTGTTATTCCCTTTAATAGCATTTTCGCAAACGAATGAGGGTTACGGGGTACTCGTAAACGAAATTATCTCACCTAATCCTATGCATTTACAGGAGTTCGAGGATGGACTTGCTGCTCATAATAAAAAGTTCCATAATCAGGAAATGTACGGAGCGCGAACCTATGAGATCTTCAATGGAAAAAATACGGGTAAATATGTGGTAGTAATGGGACCTATGACCTGGAGTGCTGCAGATGAAATGCCGGAGCAACCAAAGGAACATAATACAGACTGGTATTCCAAAGTCATGTCAAAGTCAAACCCGGGAACTGAAAGAACTTTTTGGAGAGCGCATCCAGACCAGGGTAATATACCCGGAGATTTTACTTTAAATAAACTTTTTATTGACACTTATGCAATAAAACGTGGGATGGGAGAAAGAGTTAAGGAACAAGTAAGTAAAGTACAAAAGGTCATGGCAGAAAAATACCCGGACCTGCCTTATATGGTGTACACCAATGAAATGGCAAGCTCTGCTGATGGTAATGACCTGGCCATAGTTTACTTCTTTGACAATTGGAGCTGGATGGGTGAGGACCCAAAATTTAAAGAAGCCTACAACGAAGTACACGGCAGTGGCAGCTTTGATACATTTTTAAAAGACTGGGAAGAAAACATAACCGGAAAACAATCTGAAATCTGGATCTTCCGGCCGGATCTTAGTGGTGTTAGTGGGGAAATACAGGTAGCCACGGGACAGGAATAATTGGAAATCAAAAAGATAAAACCCGGTATTATCGGGTTTTTTTTTGTTGTATATAAAGAAATGATGAGGTACCGTTCTAACTTGAGATTTGCAGTATAAGGTCTAAAAAAATTAAAGAAATTATCTTACCTCCACGTTGATAATTTCTGTTTTTATATTGGAAAGCATATCAAGTTTTCCCTGTTCATACATTTCATCAAGTTCTTCCAGATCTGTATTCAGATCTTCCACTGTATAATTCCTGTAATCCACGAACCTTATTCCCTCTATCACCCTGGGATTATATGCGACCCTAAATCTTATTCCCCCATCGTTTACAAGAAATTTATATGCCAGGTAATCTATAGTATAATTCTCTTTATGTATCCAATACATGAATTCATCGTGATGATCTGCCCCACCACCCTCCTGCTGGAAAGTGATCTTTAATTGATGATAGGTCTGGCCTTTAATTGTAGCCTCCCCTGCCATTTCTTTCTTAACAGCTCTGTCATTAAGGCCATAAGGTAGATGAGCAAAATAATGTACAGAGTTTATACTACTGGAATAACGAACTACCATAGAATCCGGAACATTAAGAGCGCTATCATTATGAAATCTTTGATAGCCGGTATTGCTTAAAATATCGCGATAATGCCCGGTGGAGTCGACCTTGTTCCTCTCCAGGTGAAATTCCCCTCCATTTCTAACACTTTTATACGTATGGTCCCTAAACCTAAACTCCACTGTCGCCTTTCTGTAGCGATCTCCTCCTGCCCTTTCAATAGTCCTGTCTATAATATCCTGGGCAGAGATCTCCTTTACATCAGGCTGGCAGGAAACAAGGAAAAATAAAGAAGCTAATAAAAACAGGTATTTCATGAATTTGCTATAAATATGGATCAAATGTAATAAAATAGGGTTTAATACCATACCCGGGATCAATCTCTCCTCTATATGATTATATTATTCTTTATATACCTACTCCCTAATGGTTCACAAACCTGTCAGGAAATCTCGTTACTTGTTTCAAACCTTTTATTCTTCTACCTTTGGTCTAAACCCAGAAGCATATGAAGATCTATACAAAAACAGGGGATAAAGGTACAACCTCTCTATTTGGAGGAACCCGGGTACCAAAGCATCATATAAGAATTGAAAGCTACGGCACTGTAGATGAACTTAATGCCCATATTGGGCTCATTAAAGATCAGGACTGCGGGGAACATACCCGGCAAATTCTTCACAGGGTGCAGGACAGATTATTCACCATAGGCTCAACCCTCGCAACCGAACCGGAAAAAGCACAACTTAAAAGTGGAAAAGATCGTCTTACAATTCCAAAAATTTCTGCAGATGATATCCAGCTGCTGGAAAATGAAATGGACAGGATGAATGAAGAGCTGCCGGAAATGACACACTTTATTCTTCCTGGAGGCCACCAGGCAGTGTCATTCTGTCACATAGCGCGTTGTGTATGCAGGCGGGCAGAACGTATGGCTACTGCTTTACACGAACTTAACCCTTTTGACGAACTCGTTCTTCAATACTTAAACAGGCTCTCTGACTATCTTTTTGTGCTGGCACGAAAGTTGTCCAAGGATCTAAATGCAGACGAAGTACAATGGATCCCTGAAAAAGGAAAATGATCGCCTGTAGACCCTCTCTTTTACAGGTAACTATCAAGAATTTTTAACCTGGCAGAGTATGTTCTTTATATTAATGACGAAATAATAGATTTTTTACTTGCCTATTACCGCAAAAAAATTATTTTTGCAAAAAACAAAACCCGATAATCAATGTATTGGACTTTAGAATTAGCATCCTATTTAAGTGATGCACCATGGCCGGCAACAAAAGATGAGTTGATCGATTACGCCATTCGAACAGGCGCTCCACTTGAAGTAGTGGAAAACCTTCAGTCTATTGAAGATGAAGGAGATTCATACGATTCAATTGAAGAAATTTGGCCCGATTATCCTACCGATGAAGATTACCTTTGGAACGAGGATGAATATTAAAAAAGCATACAGCAAATTTAAAAGGTCTCAA
>DATHWA010000243.1:0-6295 GCA_035461025.1 Gillisia sp.
CAGGATTAAAAATCCGCAGTCTGGTTCTTTATGGGGTCGCTTTGTAGGGAAGTATAAGGTGTAAAATTAAATAAAAATTCTCACCGGGAATCTTCAGAAATGAAAATTAACAATGGGAAAATGAAAAAATAACATGCTGCAAAACAATATTTTAAATCATTGTTGTCGATCAATATAAGTAGATTTGTCGGCAATTCATACTCTGTAGGGTGAGGACTTTCAACCACGCCCAGGGGTGTTTTTGGATGTGGAATAGTGCAGTAAACTTTCAAGTTTTGCAGTAGAGGTAAAGTTGCTCTTTACCTGGGATACGAATTTAGTCCAGGTTTTGGTTGCTGCCTGAATTGACGGGGGCAAAGATATTTAGATTCTTTTCCCGGACAACAATAATTTTTTAAATAGATTTATTGCTAAACAGTTTTATGCTTTTTCTTCTGAAATTCCAGGGCTGTCTTTTCCAGTTCCTCATACCAGTCCTCGCCAAATTTTCTAATTAAAGCTTCTTTGACAAATTTGTAGACCGGGACCTGTAATTCCTTTCCAAGGGCACAGGCGTCGTCGCAAATATGCCAGTGGTGATAGTTAACTGCGGCAAATTCTGAATAATCCTGAACCCTTACAGGATAAAGGTGGCAGGAGACAGGCTTTTTCCAGGAGATCTTCCCTTGATTGTAAGCTTCCTCGATCCCGCAAAGAGCTATGCCTTTGGTGTCAAAAGTGACATATGCACAATCTGCCCCGTCTATAAGCGGAGTTTCAAACTCCCCATCTTCCCCGATAATGAAAGTTCCCTGTGCTTCAATTGCTGCAATTCCTTCAGGTCTAAGGAAGGGCTTAACTTTAGGATATATCTCTTTCAGGATAGCGGTTTCTTCCTCTTCCAGCGGCGCGCCGGCGTCGCCGTCTATACAGCAGGCACCTTTGCAGGCCGAGAGATTACACACGAAATCTTTTTCAAAGATCTCCTCAGAAACGATACTTTTTCCCAGTTGAAACATCCGGCAAAGATATTTAATTATGGCAATTATAAAAACACTTCAGCTCCCAAAAAATAATCTATAAATGATAGGTTAATTCATTGTTGTATGGTGAAAGAGTCTGGACCGCTGCGCTACTGGAATCTAGAACATAGACTAAAAAGTGAGTATTTAGGAAATAGTCATTTTACCTTCTTCTGCATAACTTGAAAATTCCTCTGACTTATTATAGAAAGGCTTAAGTAATATTTTACATATTTTAATCCAAAAACACTGGTTTAATTTAAGATTAAATAACCCCAAATTTGCTTTTTAAACCTAATTTTGCCGAAAATTTTAAGGGCCTTCAGTATGAATTTTGATTTCAGGGAAATTGCAACCGCCAGTATGATCCTTTTTGCGGTTATAGATATAATTGGTAGTATCCCAATCATTATAGACCTGCGGAAAAAAGCAGGACATATTCAAAGTGAAAAAGCCTCTATCGTGGCCGGTATCTTAATGATCGTGTTCCTGTTCGTGGGAAAAGAGATCTTAAATCTTATAGGGATAGATGTAAATTCCTTTGCAGTTGCGGGTTCTTTTATTTTGTTCTTTTTGGCGCTGGAAATGATCCTGGGAATTACACTTTATAAAGATGATGCACCGGAGACGGCTGCAGTGGTGCCACTTGCCTTTCCGCTCATTGCGGGGGCGGGTACTATGACCACCCTGCTTTCCCTGCGGGCAGAGTATCACGCCGTCAATATTGTAGCCGCGATCCTTGTAAATATTATCATTGTGTATATAGTGCTGAAATCTTCCGGAAAAATGGAAAGGTTTTTAGGGAAACAGGGGATCAATGTGATACGAAAAATATTTGGCGTAATTTTGCTGGCTATAGCAGTGAAACTGTTTACAACAAATATTCAAAGTTTGTTCAATTAAACTAAAGTTACGCCGGGTAGCTGAACCGGTGAATAAAAAATAACAAATATGAAGATCTTTATATACATCCTTATGGTCATCGCTGTGGTAGTGATTGGTTATAATCTTACCGTTCTGGATTATGAAAATCTAATAGCCGGGCAAAGCGGGATCGCTTTAATTGGGATCCTTTGTGCAGCGTGCGTAATAGTGCTTCTGGCTATCCTTCTTACTTCACGTGCTATTTCCAAAAAGGCCAAACTATAGTGGATTTTGATGTACTTATCATAGGAGCCGGGGCGGCCGGGCTTTCCTGTGCTCTTGTACTGGGATCTGCGAAAGAAAAATCCTACTCCAAAAATAAATCTGTAGGAATTATTCTCCATCAGAAAGCTTCTCATTTGCAAAGTGCTGTGATCAATAACGCCCTGGGGATCAATCCGGGGACTAACGGCGCGGCGATCCTTCGGGAGGGTGCGGTACATCTCAAAAAGCTTTATCCTCATGTGCTGCAGGTAGAGAAAGAGAAGGTGCAGGAAATCACTGCCAAAGGAGAGGGTTTTGAAGTGCGAACCAACAAAAATTCTTACAAATCTCCAATTGTGGTGATTGCAGTAGGGTACACAGACCTTGTGAGGATAAAAGGACTGGAACAGTATATCATTCCGCATAAAAAATCCCCGGTGGAAAAGAGCAGAATCCAGTTAATTAATGAAGATCATCTGGTCGCTCCCGGCCTCTATGTGGCAGGTACCCTTGCAGGTCACAGGAGCCAGTATGCCATTGCCTGTGGGAGCGGTGCCGCAGTTGCGACAGATATCTTAACGGTATGGAATAATGGAGTGCACACCAAAGTACACGATAAATTAGAATAAAGTAAAATAGGTTATCACGGTTACCGGAAGGCAGGCGATCATTAGAATTATAAAGATCCTGTGCAGTTTTCTGTAAAGTACAGCCCTCTTAAGTTGCTTCTTGAATCTATAGTCTCCGGATGATTCAATTTGTTCTTCAATAGCCTTCAGGGAAACATTTGAGGAGTCTACAAGGATCTCCTTTTGCAGGAACAACAAGGCGCTGTTGTCCATCAACCTGAAGCTTACTGCAATGATGTAGAAACACAGGGGAGACAACAATAAAAAAATGGCCGTATAATCGTTATAGGCATCCATGCTTACGAATATACTAGGAACTTTTAGATAATTCAATCACTTTTTCTACAATTCGGTCATCTTCATTAATTAATCGCTGAAATTCATCTGAGCCAAAGAGTTGTTGGGCCATCACTGCCTGTATATAACGTTTAACCAGGGGTTTATAGTTGTTCACGCGCACAGGAATATTCTGCGAACGGGAATAGCGCCGGAATTCCTCCACGGTATCATCTGTAACCAGTTCCCTGTTTCGGAAATCCTCCCAGCTTAAGGAATTATAGAAGTGCCTGTCTTTTTCCAATTCCTGAAAAACAAAATTGCTTAGGAAACCACTGCGCAGGATATATGTAAGATTCTCTTTCTCGACATTTGTATCCTTCGGAACAAAAATATCAGGAATTATACCCCCACCCCCGTAGACGATCTTTCCACCGGGAGTAACATATTTTAAACTATCATCTACACTAATGCTGTCTACACTTCGCATCTCCCCATTCTTGTACCGGCGTATATAATCATTGAAATATGCCTCGTTTCCTTCCCCATAGGGCTTTTGAATAGATCTTCCGGTAGGAGTATAATACCGGGCTATTGTAAGTCTTACAGCACTGCCGTCACCAAGTTCCATCTCTCTTTGTACAAGTCCTTTCCCGTAAGATCTGCGGCCTATAATAATGCCCCTGTCGTTATCCTGAAAGGCACCTGCCACGATCTCGCTGGCGGAAGCTGAATTCTCATTGATAAGCACAAATATCTCCTTATCCTCATAGGTTCCTTTTCTATTGGAATAAGTCTCTTCCATGGCTCCCTTTTTATTTTTAGTAAAAAGGATAGGCTTCCCGTCTTCCAGGAATTCATCTACAATATTTATTGCTTCGGAAAGGTATCCACCGGGATTGTCTCTAAGGTCCAAAGCTATTTGATTGGCGCCCTGCTTTCTAAGCTCCTTCAGGCTTTCCTTGAATTCTTTGAAAGTCGTTTCAGCAAAGCGGTTTATCTTAATATAACCCAGATCATCTGTAAGCATATAAGCAGCATCCACACTCTTAAGCGGCACCTTGCCACGTTTTACATTAAATTTGAGGAGATCCTTAAGTCCTTTTCTAAAAACCGTAAGCTGCACATTGGTATTTTCAACTCCTTTGAGCTGACTTATTAACGAATCATTGGTCATGTTAAGATCGAAAAGCTGCCGGTCATTGGCATAGAGAATACGATCCCCGCCTTTGATCCCAATGCGTTCACTGGGCCCGCCTTTAAGAGGCTGGATAACCACAATGGTGTCATTCACACTCTGGAAGCTTACGCCAATTCCCACAAAATCACCCTTCATGTTTTCTGTAACACTGGCGTATTCCTGCTGGGAAATATAAACTGAATGCGGGTCCAGATTTTCCAGGATCCTGTTCACAGTAATGTCCACGATGCTGTCTGTATTCACCGCATCTACGTACTCATAATCTATATAGTCAATAAGCCTGTTGAGTTTTTCTTTCTTAGGATTGGAAGAAAACAGCCCCTGATTTTGGGAAAAGTTGATCCTGGAGCCAAGCAGGATCCCTGCGGCACAGACCAGCCCCAATAAGAGCGGAAGGTATATTTTGTTTGTATTCTTCAATTAAATGTCAAGATCATTAACCTGTTTTAATGCTACCCCGGCTTTTTCTAAAAAGTCCAGGCCGGAATTATCCTTATAATCAATTTGGTACACCACCCGGGTGATCCCGCTTTGGTGGATAAGTTTGCTGCATTCCTTACAAGGGGACATGGTTATATAAAGTGTTGCGCCCTGGCAGGATTGCGTAGAGGAGGCTACCTTAAGAATAGCATTTGCTTCCGCGTGGAGAACGTACCACTTGGTATAACCCTCTTCATCCTCACAAAAATTCTCAAAACCGGTGGGGGTACCGTTATATCCGTCGGAAATTATCATTCTGTCTTTCACAATAAGTGCGCCAACCTGTTTTCTTTTACAGTGAGAAAGTTTCCCCCATTCCCGTGCGATACGCAGGTAGGCCTTGTCATATTTAAGTTGCTTCGTTTCTTGCATATCTGGTTTAGCTTTGCAAAATTTTCAGGAAGCACCTAATTGAGAGGGCTTACTAAAATATTGCAAGGTGAGGTTTAATACAATTTAAGTGAGTTAAAGTTTTATAAAAAAGGCTGAATATTTTCGCGTAAGATAGGAAGAATAACTCCTATCACTATGGACGAAGTAACAATGATCCAGTCGCGGCGTGATACGCGAAAGAAATTCTGAAAAACATACGAGAAAAACAGCACTACAAATGCTACAATGATCAACGCAGCTTCTATCCCAATTGCAAATTCTATAAGCGGAAGGAACTTGGTCTCCTGGTTCCCTGCCACCATTTTAAAGAAGGTAGAAAATCCGAAACCGTGAATGAGTCCGAAGAATCCTGTGCTGAAGTATAGCAGTCCGGCGTTTAATTGTTTTTCCTTTCTCTTTGCGGTGAACAGATTGAACAGTGCTGTCACCAAAATAGTAACCGCAATAAGCAACTCGATCCATTTACTGCTAAGGCTCACCACCTGGTAAACCGAAAGGAACAATGCCACGGTATGCCCCAGGAAAAAAATCGTCACCAGCGACAGCACCCTTCTCCAGGAGGAGAAACTGTAAGCGGCAACAAGTACGATCAAAAATAAAATGTGGTCATAGGCATCCCAGTCCAATACGTGGTCCAGGCCCAGATTGAAATACAACCAGAATTCAGACATAGTTAAAAAATGTTAAGTGCCGAAATTACGAAAAATTAGTTAGTCGTTAGACTTTAGAAGTTAGGCGTTAGTGGGTGGCCAGGGGTCGTTTGTTGTTTGGTGTTTGTTGTTTGGTGTTTGTTGTTTAGTGTTGGTATTTTGGATTGCGCAGTAGGGATCGTGGTTTACCGTTTACTGTTTACCGTTGGGTCTTCGTTTTGGAGATTATTTCTCATTTTCTCGAGTTTAATTTTTATTTAAACACGGAGTTAGTCTTTAGGCGTTAGTGGTTGGCCTGCGGCCGTTTGTTGTTTGGGGTTTGTTGTTTGGTTGGTATTTGGGATTACGCGGGAGCCTATGGTGTTTACCGTTTTCTGTTTACTGTTGGGTTTTTGTGATTGGAGGCTATTTTTCATTTTTTCGAGTCTAAATATTATTTAACCACGGGGTTAGTCTTTAGGCGTTAGTCGTTAGTGGTTGGCCTGCGGCCGTTTGTTGTTTGGTGGTTGTTGTTTGGTGTTGGTATTTTGGATTTCA
>DATHWA010000244.1:0-2293 GCA_035461025.1 Gillisia sp.
ATAAAAAATATCAGGAAACATCTTCAAATTTAAGCTCAAGGGCTAAAAAAGCAAGAATTGATTTTGAACACAGACTTGAGGATACATTATCTTCTGCAAGTTATAAAGCAGATGAGATCCTGGCCGCTATGGAAACTAAACTGGAAGACCTACGCAAGCAGAACGCGAAATTACAGCGCGAGGGCAAAGATTCTGGCGAAACCACAGGTCATCAAACCGGTGGTAAGACAGGGAGCCAGACAACGGGAAAAGCGGTAATATAACCAATGGCTTTTGAGAAACTAACCAATAGTATCAATGATCTAAAAGAGAATATACAGGCTTTTAAGCAAAGTAGTGCAGAGTACTATAAGCTAAGCCTGTATAAAGGCATCGTAAAAGGTGCTATCTCTATGGTCAACGCTTTGTTGATGGGTTTCTTAGGGCTTTTTGCCTTGTTGTTCCTTTCTATTGCAGTCGCGGTGTATCTAAGTAATATTCTTGACTCTCCAAGTGCAGGTTACTTTATTGTAGGTGGATTTTATCTATTATTATTGATCCTTATCCTTGTATTTGGAAGGAAATTTATCAAGAAGACAATACTTGTTAAATCCTCGAGAAGTTTCTTTAACGATTAAGTCTATATTATGAAACAATACAGCTCATTCGAAGAAATTGACCGGGACCTTAAGATCCTTAAGCTGCAAAATGAAATAGATAAGGAAGAGATCAAACTTAGCATTCAGGAAACTAAAGATAATATGTCTCCTCTTTCCCTTGCGGGAAGTGTTATAACCGCAGCCGTTAAAAAAGCACTTGTGCTTAAAGCGGTAGCAAAAATGTGGGGTAAAAAGCTAAAGGACAAAAGATAAAAAAGCCGGATTGAACCTTCTATTATGCCTTTTTAAAGGAATATCGGGTTCAATCCGGCTTTTTTTATGCCATTAAATGGACTATAACTCTTTGTCTCTATCTCTATCTCTGTCTCTTTCACGAGGACGTTTAACCAATCCATCCCTTTCATTCTTCGCTTTCATGGCCTCCCCAATCTGGTTGGAAGCCGTAAAGGAAGCGATCATATTATTCAACATATCACTACCGGCCTGGGGAGAATTTGGTAATAATATGAGATTGGAATTGGTCTCTTCCCCAATAGCCTGTAAAGTATCATAATGTTGAGTTACCACAATTAAAGCAGATGCTTCCTGGGAATTGATTCCTACTTTATTAAGCACATCCACACTTTCTTCAAGTCCACGCGCAATTTCCCGTCGTTGGTCTGCAATTCCCTGGCCTTGTAATCTTTTACTTTCTGCTTCTGCCCGTGCTTTGGCGACTATCTTTATTCTTTCGGCCTCTGCAACATATTCTGCAGCCACTTTCTCGCGTTCTGCGGCATTAATTCTGTTCATGGCACTCTTAACCTGTGCATCCGGGTCAATGTCTGTTACAAGCGTTTTAATGATGTCGTAACCATAATCAGACATCGCCTGGTTCAATTCCCTCTTTACTGCAATAGCTATATCATCCTTTCTCTCAAATACATCATCCAATTTCATTTTAGGAACTTCAGCCCGCACTACATCAAATACATAGGAGGTGATCTGGTCGTGAGGACTCTCCAGTTTATAAAAAGCATCATAAACATTCGCCTTGATCACCTGGAACTGAACTGAAATTTTCAGCTTAACAAATACATCATCTTTTGTCTTTGTCTCAACAAGAACATCGAGCTGCTGTACTTTTAAGTTGATCCTTCCTGCAATTTGATCTATAATTGGAATTTTAAAATGCAGTCCTGAGTTGCGGATGCTTAGAAATTTACCAAAGCGTTCCAGTACTGCAGAGCTCTGCTGTTTAACGGTAAATATGCCGGAGAATAGTATTATAAGGGATAATACTATAATTATGGGAATGAGAACGTAGCCTATCATCTTTTTTCTATAAAAATTAAGACTATTAAGATAGTGATAAAAAAACTACTTTTATGTTTCAAAAAATGGAGATTATGTTGCTACAAAGAGGGCTTTTTGTTTTAATATTTTTCTTTTTATCTGTCCAGGTGTTTTCCCAGCGAAGTTATCCCAAAGATGTTTATAACACTCTGGGAGTACAGGCTGGAATAAATTACGGGGGATTTACAAGTGATAATTTGAATTTATCACCCGGTGTAGGGTTTTCTGCCGGTCTTTCTACCAGGGCAAACGTTTATAACAATTTTCTTTTCCTGTATGGCATTAAGTACTTTCAGTATAATACAGGTATAAATGTTTTTGAAATAGCGGCTTTAATAGGCCAGTTTGAAACTGTCCAA
>DATHWA010000245.1:0-6663 GCA_035461025.1 Gillisia sp.
GATTAAGCTTATCACCTGTTGCAGAAATTTGACTGCTAGGACTTAAAATTACATTACTTCCTGCCTTTAAGGTAAGGCTTCTCGCCGCTGCCAGCGTGGGCGTAACACTTGCATCGATAAAAACATCGGTTTCCGCTTCAACAATAAGATCCCCGGAAGCCAGCGCATTGGTGACTTCATTTACATTTACTTGGGCTCCATCTACCAGCGGAATTAATTTACCATCACTTAATAACCAGTCTGAAGCCGGGTCGCTTGGATCATTGGTAATAGTTATCGCTCCTGTTACTGCCGGGGGAGGTGGAGCAGTTAAAACTATAGGCTCGGGATTTAAAGCGTCATCAATTTGTTGACCACTACCGTATGCTGTTCTCAAATAATTCCAGGAATAATTTCCTGGAGTAGAATTATTGGTTACATTTCTCATTGTAACTACTACATCAGAATCTCCTGGTACGGCTGAAGCTAGCCTTATGCCAGCTGAAGATCCGCTAGAAGTGAAAAAAGTATTCTCACTAAGAGTAACCGGTACTCCATCTATGGTCACCGAAACATCATCTATAGTTAATCCAGAAGTATTCCAACCATAACCATTTAAAGAATTACTTTGTAATGCATACAGTATCATGTCATAAGGTGCCCCAACTTGAGAGACAGTAGTATAGGAAAATGTATAAGTAACCCCTGTTGCCCCAGCAAAAAGATTATCGGCAGACCATGAAAAATTCTTTAATTGGGGGGCTAAGGTTTTAAAAATATTTTCATTTCCATAACTTACACCTTCTCCATTAATAGCATACGCTCTGGAATATATAGTGGTATTACTTGGAAGATTGTTGACAACCCCAGAGAATTTTCCAGAACCGGATCCCATCTGGATTTTATTATCTGAAATATTGGAATTACTGCTTGTAGACCATACCACTCCTCTCTCCGATACAAGAGAACCACCATCATTTGTAATTTCACCTCCTAATGAGGCTGAATTAGGAGTAATTTCTGATGGAGAAGCAGTTATAACTGTAGGTGGCACTGCACTGGAACCAACGATCAAATTATCCACATTTAATTTCCATAGCCCAGAAAACCTTAGGGATACGCTGGAGACATTAATGTCCTTATTTAAATTAACAGTAGAACTAAGGCCGTATACTTCGTTAGCCTCTCCAGAACCATTGTAACTAACAGTTAAATAAGGTGAAGGATAGGTCTCAAAATTAGTGTACTTCAACCAGATTCCATAGAACTGAAAATTCTGACCATCCTTTCTTTTAATAGTGACTGAAAGGTCTCCGGCAGATTCTGCATATAAACTTGAGCTATTTCCTACACCGCCGTAATTGGAAAATGCCCAGCTGCCATTTATGATACCAGTTAATTCATATTCAACACCATTAATGGAAACTTCGGCTGTAGTTTTCCATTGTGGTACTCCAGGGTATTCAATAAAAGTAGGGGAGGAGTTAAACTCCTCCGTCGTTTGAGAATATCCAAAAGGAACCGAGAAACAAATTATAAAAAATAAAAGTAATGATTTATCCATTAGCGAAAAGATTGATGTAAATAATGTATTTTAAAGATTTGATGACAAATAACACCTGAGCCTAATAAGATTAAACTGCAAAGTTGTTGAAGATGAAGAAATTAAAAACTGAAGCACCCAATTTTTAATTTGCTAGTAGAGGTAACCTATAAGTAGGTTTTTTAAAATTTTAGAAATGTAATTTTGTTCCATAAAAATTAGGTTTTGGTTAGGTAGTAAATAGGTTTATAAGGGTTTTTAGTTTCTTCAGAAAAGAATTACAAAGTTTTGTTAAAGAATGCAAAAAAACGTTAAAGGAAACCAAATATCGGATAAAATACAAATTTATTCGTGTCCAAATCGTATTTGGACACGAACCCAACAAGCTATTTTAGAGAAGTTTAGGGAGGGGTGCCGTTTATATTAAATTTGATGAGTATTGACTGGGGCTCATACCCACCAGACTTTTAAATGATTTACTAAAGGAAGTTCTATTGGCATAGCCACATTCTTCGGCCAGAGCATCAATGGTGTTATTTTCAAGGTAGCCTTCCTCTATAAGTTTCTTTGCGTAATTTATACGCAACTTGTTTTTGTAGGCTGCAAAACTTAATACATATTGTTGTTTTAAGAAATAGGAGATATGATGGGATGGCATTTCCAATTCCCGGGCAAATTCTGTAAGATTGAAATTCTGTTTTAAGTAAGATTTGCTTTTTTCTAAATTTTCAAATTTTGCTTTCACCTCCTGCTCATCTAGACCGAATTTTAAATCATCATTTTGTTTTTGGGGTACAGGGGGTTGGGCTAATTTCACCTGTTGTGGATACCCGTACAAAATGGTAGGAAAATAAATGGGAATAATACCAATAAGAAAAAGTACTAAATAAAGAAAGAATGTAATGATCCCTCCATTTTTTCCAATTACTATTAAAGAGTGAAACAGGGTGGCTGCAGACATTTTTTCCAATGCATAGATGATAGCTAGGACAGCCATTAACATCAAGACCCCCCAAAAAAGCATGAGCCATTTATCTAGAATATATTTTAGTTCGTCATCCTCCCCTTTTTTAATAAAAACCTGGATTTGAGGCAACAATAAAATTAGAATTCCTAATTGCCAGACATGCCGCATAAGAAGGTGTTGATCAAGGCTAAGGATCCAGTATTGTGCCCCTAACCGCTGTTCAGGAGAGATTATAGCCTCAGCTAAAATATTATTGTAAAATCCTTCTGGTTGGAGGTAAACATATGTAACATCTATTGCCCCAATAAAAAATGGAATAAACAGGATCAATTCTGCTGGATGCCACGAAATCCGGTCTGTAAGTATAACTTTAAAGTAATAATATAAGGGTATGAAAATTAAATGGTAGGGGAGGAGTGGCCAAAGAAAAAACCACCTAAAATTTTCCAAAAAACCCCCGTCTAAGATATAAGCTTGTAAAGCGTAAACAGATAAAAGAAAATAAAAACTTCCTAAAATACGCGTGGCTAGGGTATTGGTAGATTTTTTAAAGAATAAAGTAGTCGATAATACAATCCCAAAAATAGCGACGATTAGTAAAATTAGTATCATTAAATTTTAAAAAATCTCAATTACAAATATGTTTGTTGTTCAATTCATTTATTTCAGCACATGAAATAATAATTGAATTTGAAAATAGAGAAGCACTACACCTGCTTATAAAAGAATTTGATTTCACTATTGAAAAATAGCGCCTATTATAGAGAGTTAGGTAGTAACCCACCACGGAATGATTTATAAATTTAAATTATACCTTTTATAAGGTATACAATTGGTAGCCACTATACCGTCAATGTTACACTGTTGTAAAACTTTTACGGCCAGGAGTTTTTAATAAGGCTTGCTATTTTAGAATTGGGATCAGGGGAAACCGTAAAGCAATTATTTTAAATACATCTCCAGGCTTATATAGAAATCAAGAAATGTATGCAGAGGTAAATTTAAACCTGCCTGCTAAACTCCATCATATCATAAGAAATAGCTTTCTCATTATCCACCTCAAAATCCCTCATCAATCTTCTGCAGAACATATCGTCTACTCCCATATTTATAAGATGAGTTTTTAAGTGTTTGGTAATAGCTTCAACGGCATCGATGCGGGGAAGAAAATAAGTGGCTTTCCGGCTGTATACTTTCCCCTGGTGATCAATGACCCAGCTGTGGATTAAAAGAGATACCATTTCTCCGGTTCTCTTGCCGGCAAACTCATAATCAAAACTAATTCCCATATGAGGATCTTCTGGGGATTCGTTTAATGGAAAATCAATATATCCAGAAAGGGGATTAAAATTCATAATCGGAATATTTCCAACAAATATAAATTATTATTTGGAAAAATTCCATAAGTGAAAAATAAATAAAACTACAGTTCTGTAAGATCCAATTCATTCCTTAGGTTCAGGATGCTTGTCGAAAATGGATTTTGCTTCTTTATAAATCCTGTCAAAATTCTCTTCAAGTTCCATTACCGTAAAAGACCTGCTTTCAGGAAGTTCTTTTTTTATTTTCTGCAGGGCAAATTGGACTTTCTGATCTTTTCCATCAGCATAGGTGATGAACTCTCCTTCCTTCAGCCTAAAAAAAGCATCGGCCCTTATTTTGGAAACTTCTTTCTCGCCAGTGGTGACACGGGTATCGAAATTGAGATTATAGCCCCTGTTGACGCTGGTGGTTTCTTTCTTGACAATTTCAAAGAAGCGTTCGTAGTACCTGGCAGTATCGGGATCGTTTACCTTTCCGAAGAATTGATAGGAAAGATTACTCAGGATCGCCCTACTGGCCTTTTCTCCGTACATCATATCATTTTGGATCTTATCCTGTAGTACATAGATAGTCGCGATATTATAGCTTCTTAAAGTGGCCGGGATGCGATGCATGTTAAGTAAACGAATGGTTGGTGCCTCTTCCATAAGAAGAAAAGAGGGCCGGGAATTTCGCACACTCATTTGTTTAATCACCGTATGGATCACGGTTGCAATAGCAGGGGAGTAGGCGGTTTCATATTTAGGATTATTCACTACGGAAATCACTGCAGGATTTTCAGGTGAATTAATATTTAGCGGAACATCATCTGCAGAAAGGGCCATAAAGATCCTTTGAGTGCAGATCTTCTTAAGCGCATTAGCAAGGGTGCTTTTTACCCCGGCCGTCTGCCTGTCTGAATCTATTCCACTAATGAAAGCATCGGCCATAGCCCAGGAGGTGTTATCAGATTTCAGAAATTCTATCAGGCTTTCTGTATCGAGTATCTGGTAGACCGCGATAAGGTGGGGGAGGGTGCAGAATTGGGGATATTCGGTTTTAAGCTTCCATATGAGTCCGCCAATGAGCCCTTCCGCAGCATCATTGAAAAATTTACTGGTTCCTGTAGCCCCGCTTTCCCTTTGTTCGAGGAGGTTTTCCAGTAGCACCCGCGAAACTTCATTGACGCTTTCTTCATTCAGCAGATACCGGGGCGCGATGGGATTCACCCGGTGGAAGATCCTGTCGAAGGAAATGATGAAGAATTTGATTTTGCTTTTCTGAAATAGGGGATAGGCCATTTCAGTAATTTCAAAATCCTTATAATCGTGGATCACGCCGCAGAAGGAGTTATTCCTGAAATGCTGCAAAAAGCCATACACTACACTTTCAGTCTTTCCGCTTCCCGCAGCGCCAATCACAGCTGCTCCCCTTCGGATATTGTTGATCTTAAACTTCCCGCTTTTCAGCTTAAAATTCACTTCATATTCAGAAGGAATCATAGAGTTTTTCCTCTCTTTCTGAAAAAATACAAACAGGATAATGTTTATGAGAATAAGAGGGCAGCCCAGGAGCAGAATAACCTTCAGAAGTGGAAATGGGTAAGGATTTGGATCCTTCAGAAAAAATATAGAAGCAATGATAAGAATGTTGTTGATCAGGTACCCGTAGCGGGTGATCCTATGAATGCCGTAGAAGAGACCGCTTGCGATTAGATAAGTAATTATTAAAAGTGCTGTCATCACAAAAAGGTTAAATTCCAATCGACCCGGAGCGGATAGCCGCCCTGACGCCACTTTTAAGAAGGTTGAGAGATTTGATTGCCAGCTGGAACTTATTGGCAGGGAGGTGAAGCATTGGCACCCCTGCCTCCCGTAACATCTTCAAGGCAATAGCTTTTTCACTTGCAGGTAAGCCAAGGAGGGAAATGAAATATAATTTATGATCTTTAAGAAGCATTTTCCTTGACTGATAAGTTTCCACAAAATTGCGTTTATAGCCGAAGTTACTGTCAAAAGTCTTTTCTGCTTTCTGAAAAAATGCATCCCTGTCAAAGCCTCGTTTCACCAGTTTTCCATTCATCATAACTTCTGAAGCTTTGTATTTACTGCCCGGGGAAAGGCTATGGGTATTGGTGACATCCTTTCGGCTCACGATGATATGGATATGGCTCTGGTTCCCTTCCTTGCGCATTCCCTGGACAATGCGCTGCCCGTTTTGCTTATGGGGTGCAGCCTTTTCCAGATTATTGATTTCCTTCTGAAGGCTTTGAATATTACCCCCCACTTCTCCCCGTTCTATTTTTCTTATTTCGGTCTTTAGCTGAAGGATCCTGGTTGCAAAAGGCTGATTTTCCTTCACCTGTTTATCTGTTCCCTTAAAAGTCCTTTGGTGCTCGATCTTCGCGAAATATTTTATGTCCTTCACAGTTACAGGTTTTCCATTGATCTCCCGATTAAAAGAAGCAGCATAATCCTTCATAATTTCCCGGGTGTACTTCCTAAGATCTTCGCTACAATTCTGTAACCTGGCCAGTTCATATTTGGAAGGGCTCACGGTAATGGAATAGAATTTAGGTTCAGTATTTTTAAGTTTAGCAGTGTTCGAATCAATCTCCCGAATTACCTCCTTAGCGGAAATTTGATCGCCCTGCTGATTAAAGAAATACTCAAGATCCTCCTTGTCCAGTCCCTGGTTTTCTTTTTCCAGGTAAGAGACAAAGTCGGCCGAACTTCTGGAAAATCCGGCTGAGAGATTTTGCGGAGTGATAGTTATATACATAGATTGTCCTTGTTTAATTCATCTGTTGAACTCCCTGTAATTGGGCCTGTCGCCGGATGGTCGTTTCTTCTCCACCAGCAAAGGTTTCTTT
>DATHWA010000246.1:0-9017 GCA_035461025.1 Gillisia sp.
GATGGTGACGAAGACGGAGACACTGATGGTGACGAAGACGGAGACACTGATGGGGACGAAGACGGAGATACCGATGGTGACGAAGACGGAGACACTGATGGGGATACCGATGGTGACGAAGACGGAGACACTGACGGAGACACTGATGGTGACGAAGACGGAGACACTGATGGTGATACCGACGGTGACGAAGATGGAGACACTGATGGGGATACCGACGGTGACGAAGACGGAGATGAAGATGATGAGGCATAATTCTCGTTAAATCATCCCTAAATATTTAAATGGCTGCCTTTACAGGCAGCCATTTTTATTTCATCTCTTTTCATAAATGAGTACATTTGCACTTATGGAAGAGAACACTACTATTTTTGGAATTAGAACTGTCATTGAAGCTATTCAAAGCGAAAAAAATATTGACAAGATTTATATTCAAAAGGGCCTTTCCGGTCCATTGCTACAAGAGTTGCAAAGCCTTGTAAGCAAACAGGAATATAATCTATCTTATGTACCAATTGAAAAGCTCAACAAACTAGCCCAGGGTAACCACCAGGGGGTGGTTGCAAAGATCTCTCCTGTGAAATTTCGCGAACTTGAAGAAGTTGTTCAGGGAGCATTAGAAAAGGAAGGAAAAACACCTTTATTCCTTCTGTTGGACCAGATCACAGATGCCAGAAATTTTGGCGCCATTATTAGAACCGCAGAATGCTGCGGGGTAGACGGGATCATAATCCAAAGTAAGGGAGGAGCACCTGTGAATGCAGATACCGTAAAGACATCTGCAGGAGCGGTTTTCAAAATTCCGCTTTGTAAGGTTAATCATATTAAAGACGCTATATATTACCTGCAAGCTTCCGGTATAAAAGTTATCGCCGCAACAGAAAAAACCCCCACTACTCTCTTCGAGCAGGATCTTTCTACGCCACTTGCCCTTGTGATGGGAAGCGAAGGAAAAGGAGTTTCTTCCTCCATCCTGAAAATAGTTGATGAGAAGGCTAAATTACCAATGTTTGGAACCATAGCATCGCTGAATGTTTCTGTAGCCTGTGGCGCTTTTTTATATGAGATAATCAGGCAAAGAAGCCCCCTAACCCCCAAAGGGGGAATGTAAAATCAGCTTCAGCAAAGCTACTCCTCTTGATTATTTGACTTCTTAAAGATATATCTGTAGGTAATTCTGGAAATATCCTTTGGAATTTTTTCAGGATCCATTTTCTCCCCCTTTGGGGGCAGGGGGGCTCCAATGAAATTTCCGTTTTCATCAAATTGCTGCATGAATTCATCTTCCTCTTCCTTATAATCCGGCCGGTCCCATTCAAACTTCGGCCGCTTTACTATTTTCTTCTTATAAATGAATGCAAATACCAATCCCACTACCAAACCAGATAAATGCCCTTCCCACGAAATTCCCGGGTCCACCGGCACCACAAACCAAAGCATTCCTCCGTATAGAAACACCACAATAAGTGAAAGAGCTATTAACCTGTAATAGCGGGAAAGGACTCCTTTAAAAAAAAGAAATGAAGCCAATAGATAGATTACCCCGCTCGCTCCAATATGATTGGCCGGCCGGCCTATTACCCAGGTCATAATCCCGGTTAGTAAAATTCCCCACAACAGGATCTCCCAGCTTATCCTTCTATAGAAATAGAACAAGGACATAGAAAGCACGAATAAAGGAATGGTGTTATTAAAAAGGTGCTTGATATCTGAATGGATAAAGGGTGAAAAGAATACCCCTCTCAATCCCCACACCTCTCTGGGCCTCACACCAAGATAATTGAAATCAAACCCGAATCTTATCTCAAACCAAAATACCAGCCATATAAGTAGGACAAACAGCAATGGATATCCCAGGACCCCGGAGGTAAAGGTTAAAGATTCTTCCTGTTTTTTCATATAATAAAGTTAGGGATTTATAGTTCCCATTGTACATTTCACCTATACAATTCCCGTGCAACAGATTGCCGGATTGCCAAATTGTCAATTCCGGGACTTTTCCTACAAGAGGGCATTATGTAAATTCCTACCTTTGAAAAATGAATGAACCACTTGCAGAAAGATTACGTCCCCGTACACTGGACGATTACCTGAGCCAGCAACATCTTATTGGTGAAAATGGCGCTTTGAACCGACAAATAAAAAGCGGAAACATTCCCTCCTTAATCCTTTGGGGACCACCCGGAGTGGGAAAAACTACCCTGGCAAATATTATAGCAACAGAAAGCGGCAGGCCTTTCTATACGTTAAGCGCTATTAACAGTGGAGTAAAAGATGTAAGGGAGATTATTGAAAAAGCAAAGAAAAGCGACGGACTTTTTACCACAAAAAATCCTATCCTTTTTATTGATGAGATACACCGCTTTAGCAAATCCCAGCAGGACTCCCTCCTGGGAGCGGTAGAAAAAGGTTGGGTTACCCTCATTGGAGCAACCACAGAAAATCCCAGTTTTGAGGTGATCTCTGCATTGCTTTCAAGGTGCCAGGTTTATACCTTAAAACCTTTTTCCAAAGAAGAGCTTATCGCACTTCTGGAAAGGGCGATGAAAGAAGACCCGGTGATAAGATCCAGAAATGTAAAGCTGAAAGAAACCGAGGCTATTTTAAGATTAAGTGGTGGAGATGCCCGCAAGCTGCTGAATATTTTTGAATTACTGGTAACATCTGCTGAAGCTCCTGTGACAATAACAAACGATTTAGTACTGGAACAGGTTCAGCAAAACACTGTTTTATATGACAAAACGGGGGAACAGCATTATGATATAGTTTCAGCATATATTAAATCAATAAGGGGCAGTGATCCCAATGCAGCTGTTTACTGGCTGGCACGGATGATAGAAGGTGGCGAGGATGTAAAATTCATTGCTCGAAGGCTGCTTATCCTGGCAAGTGAAGATATAGGCAACGCCAATCCAACGGCTCTTGTAATGGCAAATAATACCTTCCAGGCAGTGACAACAATTGGATTCCCTGAATCAAGAATCATCTTAAGTCAGTGTACTATCTATCTCTCCACTTCCCCAAAAAGTAACGCCTCCTATATGGCAATTAACCAGGCTCAAAGTTTGGTAAAAAAGACCGGAAACCTTTCAGTGCCTTTGTCCTTAAGGAATGCACCTACAAAATTGATGAAAGATATGGGGTATGGCGATGATTACCAGTACGCCCATAATTACGAGAATAATTTCAAGGACGCCGAATTCCTGCCGGAGGAAGTGAAGAACACTTTGCTATACAATCCTGGTAATAACCAAAGAGAAAACTCACAACGGGAATTTCTAAAGAAACGCTGGAAAAATAAATATGGCTATTAGTCACGTTTTTGATAAACGCTGGTTCTAAGGTTATTTGTAGCCGGGTCAAGAACCTCCACAATTAGATTCCCCTCTTTGCCAAAATTTGCCATACCCTTGGCGGTAACAGATGAGTATAAATAACTTTCTCCTGCAGAGGATTTAATAAGAGAGGCAAAAGGTTCTGCCATTCCGTTTTGATAAAGATTGAAACCTGATGGTGTTTTTTCAAGGAAAAACTCAGATCCATCTTTTTGTAAGAATATACGATCATTATCACCCTTCCGTATTAAACCCTCATCCACCTCTTCCGTGTCTTTGTCTTCCGCCGGAAGTTTCTGTTCTATTTCTCCTGCAACTTCCTTTTCATCCTGTACCGCGGGAAGAACAGCGGTGACTTCAACAACATTTTCCTCCGGAATTTCGGGAACAGCTGTCACTTCAACTAGGTTTTCCTCCTCGACAATGCTATAATTTAAATCTGAAATAGACTGAAATGCTGCTCTCAAGGCCTCCTGATAAGCCTTTTCATATTCCTTCTCTCTGCTTACCCCTTCCCGGGAAATGAAAACTTCAACATTATTACAATCTCTCAATTCTATAAAAAGTTTGGTACGAAACATTCCGGATTCATTTCTAACCCTGGCTCGCAATCCTTTGCAGGCATTTGCAGATAATTCAGAAGGAAGAGGTTCGTTGTCCAAAAATGCCTCAAAACCCTCTTTTTCAAAAAGAAATTTCAGAAGTTCGTTAAGCTGATATTGATTTGTTCCTTTTTGAAAATCAAATTCCGCAGGAATTACAACATATTGATATGAATTAAGGTGCTGGGCCTGCATCATTTGCAGTCCAAATAATAAAAATACTGCCAAAAATGTTTTTCTCATCATCATCTCATAAATACAAACTGCATTCCTATTTGTACCGAAGCGCTATAGGTTTTTGCCAAATTAAAATAACCAATTAAATTATCTGCAGCAAGATAAAAATTAAATCTGTTAAGTTGGGTAGAAACCATCAATCCAATATTAGTATAAGAAAAGTCATCTATGGTATAGGCTAGCCTCATCCTTAATCTTGAAGAGAATTTCCGGTCGTAATAAGTTGTAAAAGCATAATTAAGCCCTCGTGGCCTTTTCATACCAAAAAAGTGTATCCCTAATAAATTGGTGTGCCTCCTATTTACCTTTCGTAAATAAGTACATGGGGCATAGGACCGGCCAAATCCATATTCAAGGGAGGAATTTATTTTAAATGGTCTCCAGGTGATATAGTTCTCATTTAGGGTTTCATCTATTAAATTGCGTTCTACCTCCTCTTCAAAAATATCCCAATAAGGGATTGCATTTCCTCCCGGTGCTACATCCGGAAATAAAGGCTCCAAACCATCTGTTCGGTAACTTCCATAGTATAAGTAATTCTCCACATCCTTTTGTTGCCACATAAGACCAATATCCTGCACAGATCCAGTGGCAATTAAATTATCATTGATAATGTACGTGGCGCCAAGATCTATCCCTGCCCCCACATTTCCTCCAAAAAAAGATCTGCTAAGAATATCGGCAGTAGCTTCCTCGACAGTGGAATTATTATCAATAGCAGTAGTATATCCGGAGGTATTGACTCTTATATTAACATTCTCTGCATAATGCCTGTAATAATTTGGTCCCTGCGGGGTGTCCCTGGTAATGAACATTCCTGTATTGTTTACACTCTGGGCATTAAAAATCCCGGAGTACAATTTAAGCCTCGCCCCCACAGTAAGCTGCCGGTCTATAACCTTATTAAGCCCCAGGTGATATACCAAAAGAGCATCGCCGGTAAAGGATATATGAGAAAAGTCAAAGGGCACATTTATATAATTATTATTACCCTCATTTACCAGGATTGCAGGATCCTTTGGAAAGTAGGAGAAGAAATCCAGCTCCTGATAAATCCCGGCACTTAGGTAATGATCCTTATCAAGCCTCCAGCCAAGACTTACCACTTCCAATTGCTGGGTGGCAGTAAAATAATCCCTGCTGGTAAGGCGGCGCATTACACGGGTAATACGTGCATTAATATCTGTATTGGAATCTTCAAAAATATCATGCACTGAGACCCCGGTTGATCCCGCAGAAAAGCTGAACTGGGAAAGCAAAGGCAATCCTACGTGTCCATCAAAGTCTAAACTTGCCCCGGGATTACTCATAAGGGTTTGAGGGAGGCCATCTACATTATATAATAGCTGCTTGTTCTGGCCATGGGAGCCGGAAAAAACCAAAAACATTATGAATAGTAAGGCTATACGCATGAATTAGAATTCAAAGGAAAAGAGACCTTTGGATGCAAAACTGAGATCTCCAACAAAGTCCTGGGTATTGAGCATTACCTCAATTTCTACCACCATCTTAATAGATTTTCTTATCACATGAATTTGGTCATTCTCAATTAACTCGATGCGTTCTGTAATTGACGGGGAACCCGCACTTCCCGCATCTATATAAAACCCTAAACTGTGCTGTATACTATTGTTTTCTGAAAGGAAGGATATTTTATTATTAAATGTCTGCGGAAAGGTATTGATGTACCTGAAGCTAAATTCTACTTCTTGCAAATCCTTTTGGATATAACTATCATCGAGGAATTCCAACCTTACAGTATCTCTGATTACTGCCCGGAACGAACCTGTATTGATATCTTGAAAATCCTGAGGTTCTACCGTGAAAATTAAAAGGTCTGCCTGGAGTTTTGGCTTCAGGGAAATATCACCGGCCTGGTCAAAATCCACATCCTTTACACATGAGGTAATGACCAGGACAAAGAATAGCATCATTGCCGGTTTATATCTTCTTAAAGGAAACATTTGGGGTTAATTTCTTTTAAACAAACGAAGATATAATTTCTTTATTGCTATAAATAAATCTTCAGCTCATTTAACTTTTGAATTCCAGCAGTTTGGATAGTCTCCTGCTTTGCGTAGTAATCAAAAAAAATAGAGTGCATTCCTGCCCTATGTGCTCCCATTATATCTGCTTCGTAATTATCTCCAATCATGACACTATGCTCCGGCAATGCGCTGGATTTCTTCATCGCTTTTAGAAATATCTCCTTTTCGGGCTTTTTGACCCCGGCCTCCTCAGAGGTGGTAACGGTCTTGAAAAAATTTGAAATTCCGGAATTGGTCAACTTTGTATGCTGCACTTCCTCAAATCCATTTGTAATAATATGTAAGCGGTATTTCTCATTTAAATATTCAAGGATTTCAAGAGTATCATCCAACAGGTAATTGTGAGTTGGCAGGTACTTAATATAATTATTGGACAGATTGCTAATTACCTGCTCCGGCACATCCAGCGACATACACTTAAAACAATCATATAATCTACCGGTGCGAAGGGCTTCCTTGGAAATTTGGTTTTCCCTGTAAAGCTTCCAGTAATTGTCATTAATTGGCACATAGTTTTCCAGAAAATGCGGGAGACTTATCTCAAGCTTTTCCTCCTTAAATATGGTTTCAAAAGTCAATGCGGAGTTCTTGTCAAAATCCCATAGGGTATGATCAAGATCAAAGTAGATATGTTTGATGTTTTTAAATTTCATTTACCTGTTTCAAAAGGGTGTAATAGAATGACTGATCTGAATATTCAGAAAAGTCCCTGTTCTTAAATATCCCAACGAAGCGGCCATCAACTTTTTTGAGTTCCTTTATAATCCCGGCTACTTCACTTTGCACCTCCCCTGCTTCCAAATTGTGACAAGTCTGGGAATGAAAAACATAAGGATGGATAGTTAGCGGGGTGGTTACTTCCATGTTGATATCATAAAACAGAAACGGATCACTCGTACCGGCACGAAAACCAATAGATTCCGGATAGCCCATGGAATAATCATTAGGAATTTCCAGTTCATTAAGATAACCATAATTCACCGGTAACATCAAATTATATTTTGTGTTTATAACATTCTGCAAGGGTCCGTGAATAATATTTTCAAATCTTTTCTTTTCTTTTTTCAGAACTTCTTGTTCTGTAATGGCAAAATGACCCAGCCGTAAACCCACCTGGGAATAATCTGCAACATATTTTATGATAGACCGGTAATTAAGTCGGTTATAATTTATGTTTTTATCATAAGCATTATAGTCGCTTAGCTGAAACATAAACACCATATCTACCTTATACTTTTTTATAAAAGCTATAAGGTCATCAAAAACATTATAGGGATCCTGTCTTAAACGGAGAAGCACCTTAAACCTGTCTGTAACCCTATAGAATTTTAAATTAAATATATCTGAAACCGTACCTGCTATACTGCGTAGAAAACCTTTATTCTTGAAATTGAAAACGTGACTTACGGAAATAATTGATCTGGTATGAAATGATCTCTCTTTAAAAGAAATATTTTCAAATTTTGATTCCAGAAGTTCCCGAAATTTATACGCCCATATTTCCACGACCGGCTGAGTATGAAAACCTTTTTTACTTGCAAGACTTTCAGAAGCAGGGAACCTTCCAAAATCATCTTTCACATGGGGTAGATATTCCTCGTATCTGGACAACATAAAGAAGGAGGCAGCAAAAATATCAAATGGCAGGTCACTATTTTCTGAGACTGCGAAGAAGCATTTAGTTCCCTCCCAATTTTGCACTTTAATTTCGGGATCGCTTAAGCCCTGTTCCAGCAGCAGTTCTACATTTTGTATAAAAAGCTCGTTTCCAAGTCGCTTTTTTCCATAGGAAAATTTCACTCCCTGATGGGCTATAAATTCTTCTATTTTCGTTGTAAATTTTAAATCCAGCCCAAGGAGGTGGGTACATAGATGTTTAAAAACATACATGACACGGGAAGTTACCCTGGGTGTATAGATCAATAGCATGGTTTTTCTGTTTAAAGCAGCCCTTCATCTGCGAAGCTAAAGTAGGATTTTTCAGTTACAATGATATGATCCAACACTTTTATGTCAAGACTTTCTGAAGCAGTTTTAAGCTTTCTGGTAAGTTGTTTATCTGCTTCACTGGGATTGAGGTTTCCGGAGGGATGGTTATGAGCTAAAATTAAAGACACCGCCCCTAATTCCAGCGCTTTCCTAAGTGTTATTCTTACATCTACAAGAGTACCGGTAATTCCGCCTTTACTAATTTGATATTGCTCCAGGATCTTGTTGGAATTATTAAGGTAAAGTATCCAGAATTCTTCATGAGGTAGTTCGCCAATTATGGGTTGCAGTAACTCAAAGACTGAGCTGCTGGAGGTGATCTTAACTCGTTCCAACGCCTCCTCACTCCTTCTTCGCCTCCCAAGTTCCATGGCTGCAATAATACTTATTGCCCGGGCCTCTCCTATCCCATTAAACTCCATGAGCTGGTTCATGGAAAGCTTCCCCAGGGCATTGAGGTTATTATTGGTAGAGGCTAAAATTTTTTTACTAAGGTCTACCGCACTTTCTTTGGGGGTGCCGGAACCAATTAGGATAGCAATTAACTCGGCATCTGTCAATGCCATTTTCCCTCTTTGCATAAGCTTCTCCCGGGGCCGGTCCCCGGAAGCCCAGCTTTTTATAGAAAATGTTTGTTTAGCTTTTTCTTCCATTCATAACCTTTTCGTTAAAGATAAAAAATGGAACCTAAAAAACGAATTTCTAATTTTTAAAACCTTCTTAAGAAATCCATTGAGCGATTTCCTCAGGATCAAATCCTCCAAAATTTCCACTACTCATTAGCAGTAAAGCTGTATTTCTGTAAT
>DATHWA010000247.1:0-7121 GCA_035461025.1 Gillisia sp.
TTTAAATATGCCTATGGCCGAAACTTTCTCGTTGTCCAGTAACATGTTCTCAAAATATACCACGTAAACTTCCCCGCTTTTAATATGCGGATGGGCAGATTGCTCAAAAAGGAGCGTATTTATTTTCTTACTAACTTCATGAACGGTATCCGGCGCATCAAATATCTGATTTGAAAGATTGAAGAGTTCGTTGAATTCCAGGTCGGTTTCATGAAAGAACTGATAATAATTCTCTTCTTTCTCCCTGAAAGGCTTCAGAAAATATTCCTTGATAAGTGGGGTGATCTCATCATTAAGCTGAAAAGGGGTTTCAGATAAAAAGATGTTTTCATTCCGGCTTTTATTTCCAACCCTATGAATGGAAAGGGATTCAATTTGAGCGTTATATAAATTGATCATACTTTAGGTAGTATTGAGTATTTAGTATTTAGAATTGAGTATTGAGATGTTTTTTGAGTACCGGGTTATGCTGCCTTAAGCAAGGGCAATTATAATAAAATCCTTTGAAAAATTTTGCGGTGGGGGATGGTTAATAGTTAGTACTTATTAACTATCCTGCTGCAGCCGGGGTTACCGTGATTAATTCCAGTTTTCGTCAAACGGCAGGTCGTCATAGTCCTCGAGGTCAAAATCCTCATCCATGTTATCTCCAAACTCATCTTTCTCAGCGACAAATTCCTTGTCCGGTGCTTCAAGTGGGATTTGTCCGTGAACGAACATCAAATTTGGATAATCACGGCCTTCTTCAATTTCAGCTATTTCTCCAAGTTCTATGAGGAAAGTCCACATGTTCAGGAAGTCGTATACATAGATAAGCTTGGTTTGGTCTTCAGAAACCACACTGTCCAGGGTAGTCTCATTCATAAGCCTTATAGATTCTTCCCCATCGCTTACGTCAAACTGGGAGATCTCATCGCCCTGGTTCCAGTCCTCATCGCTTATGTAAAAAGAAGCCATCTCTGTCCCGTCAAAACCAAAGGCATTGATAATAGAATTGTGAAAGTCTTCCAGGGTGCTTTCCTGTAGAAGTTCTATATCGCGAAAGACATCTTCCTCTGCATCAAGAATAACCCGAAATCTGTAAACCATAGTAAATTTTTAGGATTGCAAAGATACAGCTTTAGATGAGAAAAACACATTATCTGGTGAATCTGTGAAGCGTAAATGTCATTCCCGCAAGCAGGAAAAACGCTCCTACCTGGTGTGCTACTCCAAGCCACAACGGTACAGCATAAATAAGGGTTAACACTCCCAGTAAGAACTGTAAAAACACCAGGATAAGTAAGGCATTGATGGCTTTATGCTGCAGCGCGGTTAGAACAATTTGACGAGACCGGTACCAGATGTAAGCAATTATACCCACTACGAAGAAAGCCAGATAGCGATGCACGAACTGCACCCCGCTTTTACCCTCTATGAAATTCATCCAAACCGGACTCTGCTCAATATAAACTGTCTCGTGCATGAATTTTCCTTCATTCATCATGGGCCAGGTGTTATGAATTAACCCTGCATCCAGGCCTGCCACAAATGCCCCCCAGACGATTTGTAAAAGAAGGATCGCCATTCCCCATCGCACCACATTGCGAAAGGCTTTATCAATTGTTTTTCTTTTTGGATATATAAGGTCCAGAGCTACCCAAAAGGTATAGGCAAAGGTTAGAAAGGCCGTTGTTAAATGTGCTGCCAGCCTGTAGTGGCTCACTGCGGGAATATCGACCAGCCCGCTCTTGACCATATACCAGCCCAGGAATCCCTGAAAACCTCCCAAAATGAGGAGGATGATCGATTTTTTTATTGTGGATTTGGTAAGTTGCCTTGTAAGGAGAAAATATACAAACGGAATAATGAAAACAATACCAATAAGCCTTCCCAGCACCCGGTGAAACCATTCCCAGAAATAGATCTGTTTAAAATCTTCCAACTCAAAATGGTAGTGTAATTTTTGGTATTCAGGATATTGTTTGTAAATCTCAAACTCCGCTATCCATTCCTCTTCATTAAGCGGCGGGATAGTACCGCTTATGAGTTTATAATCTGAAATGGAAAGTCCTGATTGTGTAAGCCTGGTAATCCCACCCACAATCACCATGATAAAAATTAAAAAACAACCTGTGAACAACCAGTAAACAACTTTTCTATTGTCTTTCATTGAATTCTAAATGTATTAACTGCCGGCCGTATCCTGATTTTCCGCAGGGGTAAGCCCAAGGGAAATCCCCTTTTTAAGCATATACTCCCGTGCTGCCGAATATTCATTTGGGATCTCTCCCTCTAGAATTGCCTCCTTAATGGCATCCTTGATAATTCCTATTTCCCTGGATGGTTTAAGATTAAAAGTTTCCATTATTTCTTCCCCACTAACCGGAGGCTGGAAATTACGAACATGGTCTTTCTCTTCAACCTCCTTTATTTTCTCCCGAACCTTTTTAAAATTGTTGTGGTATTTCTTAAAACGTTTGGGGTTTTTAGTGGTGATATCAGCCTCGCACAAGGTCATAAGATCTTCAATCTCATCCCCGGCGTCAAATACTAACCTGCGAACAGCCGAATCGGTTACATTTTCATCTGCAATAACAATTGGCCGGCTGCTCATTAAAACCAGCTTTTGCACATACTTCATCTTGTCGTTTAGCGGAAGGCGAAGGTGTTTAAATAGCCTGTAAACCATTTTGGCTCCAAGGAATTCGTGACCGTGGAAGGTCCAGCCAATTTTTTTATCGAAACGTTTGGAAGGGGCTTTTCCAATATCGTGCAGGAGGGCAGCCCATCGCAACCAAAGGTCATCTGTATTTTCCGAAATATTGTCTACTACCTCCAGCGTATGCCAGAAATTGTCTTTATGGCGTTGGCCTTCTATTTCCTCAATTCCCTCAAGTGCCGTAAGTTGTGGCATGATAAGGTGGAGTAATCCTGTTTTATGTAATAGTGCAAATCCTACGGAAGGCTTTTCTGCCAGCAGGATCTTATTGAGTTCATCTACTATTCTTTCACTTGAAATTATCTTGATGCGCTCTTTATTCCTTGTGATGGCTTCAAGGGATTCTTCTTCAATTTTGAAATGAAGCTGGGTAGCAAACCGAATGGCCCTCATCATCCTCAGCGGATCATCAGAATAAGTGATGTCCGGGTCCAGCGGGGTTTTGATGACTTTATTTTCCAGGTCCTGTATCCCGTTAAATGGATCTACAAGATCTCCATAGTTTTCAGGATTAAGGCTAAGAGCAAGGGCGTTAATCGTAAAATCCCGCCTGTTTTGATCGTCTTCCAGGGTGCCATCTTCCACCATGGGCTTCCGGCTGTCACGGTTATAACTTTCCTTTCGGGCCCCTACAAATTCAATTTCCAAATTTTCTGCCCTCAACATAGCAGTTCCAAAATTCTTAAAAACCTGTACCTTGGGTTTATGTGGCAATAATTGAGAAACTTTTTTTGCAAGCTCAATCCCACTTCCCACCGCAACAATATCAATATCTTTAGGTTCGCCACGCTTCAGTATATGATCCCGTACATAGCCGCCTATCACATAACTTTCATGGCCGGTCTCCTCTGTCGCCTTAGATATGGTTTCGAAAATTGAATGATGAAGCGCCTGCTGATAATTTTGTTGTTTGGGCATGTTTTATTTGCGTATCACTTTAACCGTTCTGTCATTGCCAATCTTAATAATTGCCGACGGTTTTCCTGAGGTTTTTGAATGATGCAAATTTACTACATAGTCCACACCTTTTAAAATTTCAGGGGCTATTTGAGCAAAAGAATTTGGGGTAGGTTCTCCGCTAATATTTGCTGATGTGGATACAAGTGGCCTTCTTAATTTATAGATCAAATTTTCACAGAACTGTTCCTTTACCACCCGGACAGCCAGGGTATCATCTTCACCTACAAGATTATTGGCAACTTTAATGGGGTTATCATAGATAATGGTGGTGGGCTGTGAAGCATGGTCAATGATGTCATAAGCAGGATCCGGAACAGAATTTATATACTGTTCCAACATTTTTACACTGTTTACCAGGCATATCATTGCCTTGCTATCACTGCGTTTTTTTAATTTATATATTCTTTCCACAGCCTCCGGGTTGGTGGCATCACAACCAATCCCCCAAACGGTATCTGTAGGATATAAAATAATCCCACCTTTTTTCAGGACCTCGAGGGTCTTTTCTATTTCTTCTTTCATCGTGTTATTTTTCCAAATAATTAAATGCCTTCTCAGCAAACTGCATATTTCTCTCCCTGCATTCTTCCAGTACGCCTGTATAATTTTGGGCTTTTTTAAGGTCCTCCATGCAGGTTTCAAAAGTTGAAATTACAGGAGCATACTTAAAATCATAGAACTTGGATGAGTTGGGGATTACAACCACTTTTTTATTCAGAAGGATCCCCCAATACATGGCGTGATAGCTATCTGTAATAATTTTTTCTGAAGAGCCTATGAATTCCACAAACTGCTCCAGGTCCTGAGAATTGGAGATAAGCGGATAATCTTTAAATGCAGCTGAAATCCTGGAATTTTTAAGGGTTTTATTATGCAGGATAATCCCTGTTTCTCTGGTGTTAGAATATGGTTTATCAAAAACCGGATTTAGACAGCTCACACAGGGCACCCATTCTTTTGAAAGGCTATAGTCCCGTGTGCCTGAAAGTCCGAATTTTTGAATATTTATGTTATAAGAATTCAGTTTCCTGAAATCTTTTTTATGTTTGGAATTATGCCCCACACCCCAGAGAACGGTTTTCTTACCTCTTTTGGCAAGGGCTTCAAAAGTTTTCATCTGAAATTTAAAGCTATTCCTGTTAAGTAGGCCGCCACCTCCAATTATAAGAGCATTATTGGATATTTGTTCTTCAATATTCGTGTCGGCAGAATTTTTGAAATCAAAGATATCTACCTGGATATCTCCTAATTCCTTAAAATAATGTACGGGGGAGCTGTAAAAATCTCCTGCATTTCCCCGGTCCATTCTATAGATGTTGGCGATCTCCCGATTGTACTGGGGGCTGTTTATAAGTCCGTTCTTCACCTCGATTTTCCTCAAAGAGCGGGCAGGGGAGGTCAAAAGATTTTTAACGAACGGAATTATTTTCATCAGGTTTATTTATTTAAAACTTTCCGGTATTCCTGCAGGGTTTCCCGGGCCATAAATTCTGCCGTGAACTGTGGTTGCAGTTTTTCATAGCTTCTTGCTGCAAAGGTCTTACCTAAATCAGGATTTGCCAAAAGTACCGCTATATTTTCAGCTAATTTTTCTGCATCATTTTTAGGGGATAAAAGTCCGTTTTCATTGTGCGAGATAAATTCCGGGATACCGCCAACATCTGTACTTACAACGGGCACCATATGCCAGGCAGCTTCATAGATCACCTGCGGGAGGCCTTCGCTTTGAGAGCTCATACTTAGAATATCAAATTGCGGGAGAAAATTAGAGGCATTCGGTAAGTAACCGGTAAAAAAAACCTTCTTTTCCAGATTATAATCTTTAAGCATTTGCTGGAGGATCTTCGTTATTTTGGAAAAGGTGCCAATTTGTACGAAATTCAGATCCTTGTAGTCCATTTTATTGACCAGGAGATCTATCGAAGCAATCCATGTTTCAAGATCCTTAGCTTTAATATGATTACCTATGTTCCCGACAATTTTGTAATTTTCAGGAATATTGAACTTTTTCCGAAGAAACCAGGGAGTCTCAGTACTTTTGTTACCTACTCGAGTGCCGTGGTAAATAGTCCTGAGTTTTGATTTATCCTCAATAGCCTTTTCTGCCACTACACGTGCACCTTCAGAAACACACAAGATCTTTTTAATCTGTGGGTGATTATATTTATAAAGAGTTTGTTTCCTGTCTTTAATAGGAAAAATTGTCTTTTTACTGAAAATAAAAGGTGGGAGGGAAGCCAGTTTTGTCGCGACCACTGCAAGAGTAAGGGAAGTGGACCCGTGTAGATGCACCAGATCAATTTGGTGTTTTCGGCATAATCGGATGAATTTTAATATAGCCCTTGGATCCAGATTCATAGCCATTGGAACCGTGGCATAAGGGATATCACCCTTCCTTAACCTCTCGTGGAACTGACCGTTTTTCGCAACCACGATCATATTGCTCACTTCAGGATTGCTCCTGGAAAGTTCATAACACAGATTCTCAATATGATTTCCACCACCACCCCAATTTTTGACTGCTGAAAGATGGAGGATGTTCATAGAGTTTTATTTATAAGATCAAAAATACCAAAGTTGTGAGGTAAAGTTGAATCAAGGTGGTCATTTTTTCTATTGATAAAACTTTCTAGACCGGATGTATTTTTTGCTGATGTTTCATCGAACTACTCATGCGTGCCTGTTTCATAAAGATCAGCCATAGTTTGAAATACCTTGGTTTTACAAGCGAACTGAAAAAATACCTAATTTGAAAGTATATCAAAAGGATCCAGAAATGGAAAAAACCATAATGTTTGTTGATCACATAGAGAAGTGAAAGCTTTAATTCAGTTTTTATCGTCAACGATTTCTCTGTACTGGCTCCGTGGTAATGCAAAAATCTAGCAGAAGGAACCAGGTATGCATATTTGTTGAGTTTTAGAAGCCGTTTACAAAGGTCTGTTTCTTCATAGTAAAGAAAAATATTGGTGTCAAATCCTCCAATCTCATTGAAGTCTTCAGTACGGAAGAACATAAAACTACCCGCAATAAACTGGGATCTTACCGGATGGTCATACTCCTTCTTGCGTTTTGGATATTTTTTCGGATTAATTTTTTCCAGCACCTTTCTCCCAAATATTTCTCTTTTAACTGAAGCAAAATGATCTATGGTTGGCAACAAAGTATTATCTTCTTTAAACCCCTGCGGACCACAAATGCCCGCTTCAGGCGTAGCAATCATAAATTCCCGTAGAATACTTAGACAATCGTTTTCAAGGATCGTATCATTATTTACAAAAGCAATAAATCTTGCATTACAAATATTCATACCAATCATATTCCCTCCGCCAAAACCTGTATTTATCCTGCTTCTTACCAATAAGATATTATCACCTAATCCGGAATGGAAAGCCTTTAGTTTACAGTAATCTTCATATTGAGATGCATTATCTACAATAACAATTTGCAGGGAAACTGA